>NZ_JBRREF010000076.1:0-23582 GCF_056760135.1 Stenotrophomonas sp. STEN023
GCGGGGGGCCGCCCCCCCCCCACCCCGCCCCCCGCCTCCGCCCCCCCCCCCCACCCACCCCCGGGGCCGGGGGGGGCCCCCCCCCCCCCCCCCCCCCCCCCCCCCCGGTTCTCCGTCTACTCGATCACCGGCAGCACTGCCTCACGGCCGTAGACAAGATCAACGATCGCTTCCAGAAAAACGTTGGTCGGAATGCGTTCCCCATTGGTGGAGTAAGCAATCGCCACATCGTCCTGGGGGTTGTAGATGACACGCGAATGCGAGCCGAGGACGTCTCCGCCATGACCAAGGAAGTGATCCTCGCCATACGTGAACGCAGCCAGCCCCCGCCCCCAGCCGCTGCCGCCCGAGTGCGGCTTCATCTGTTCCAACGTCTCCTTGCGCACGAGCTTGTGCTCGAACAGGCCGGAGATCAGTGCATTCATATCGTGTGGGGTGGCTGCGATATCACCAACACCGATCACGTTCGAGTACTCGATGTCCTTGATCTCCCGCCATCCGCCTGTGTATGCATAGGACTTGAAGGTGTTGTTGGGATGGAACCCCGTGGATGCAAAGTTCCGCAGGCCAAGCGGTGCTGCGATCTCCTGCGCGACGATGTCATGGTAGGCACGCCCATGGACTTGTTCGATGATCATCCGCAGCAGGAAGTAGGCGGAATTCGAGTAGGCAACGCGCTGGCCAGGTTCGAATGCGATGCCTTGCTGCTTTATCTCAGCCAAGATCTGGTCCTGGCGTTGTGGATCAACTACCCATACCTCGCCATTCCTGATCGCGAAGTTTCCAAGGCCACTTGTATGCTCCAGCAGGTTGCCGATGCTTATTTTCCGCGCTGCTGGCATATCGGGAAAATAGCTGGACAAGCTGTCATCCAGGCTCAATCTCCCGTTCTCGATCAGCTTGAACGCGAGGATCGCGGTGACCATCTTTGTCACCGACGCTATCTGGTACTTGCTGTCCGCATCATGGGCAATACCGGGCAGGTTCTGCTGCCCGAAGCTCCTGGCATAGATCTCGCGACCGCCCTTGAAAATGGACACGCTGCCGATGCCGCTATTGTTGTTCTCGACACGGTCGAGGAAGGCATCAAGCCGTTCTGTCGGCATGGCCGGCGATGACAGCGGGGCCGAAAGAACGCCCTGCGAAAGCGCAAACGCAGGTATCCACAGCAGCATGGCAAATAGTCTATTCATCGTGTTGGGTATCCATGGCCCCGGTTTCCCTGCCTTCTCGCACCTTCAGTCCGCAATTTCCCTGATCGCCTGCGCCACCGCGGCGGGTTTTTCGCGATGGATATTGTGGCCGGTGGTGAAGTAGCGATGGGTGCCGCGGGAGAAGCCTGAGAACAATGCAGCGTGCTGTGCCTTCCACAGTGCCTTGCCTGCTGCCGTTTCCTCGAAGACGAATGGTTCAGTGGCAGGCTGGGTGGCGGTGAGCAAGGCAACCGGAAGATCCGGCATGGTGCGTGGTGTCTGTGCGCCGGGTGCATCGAGCTGTGAGATCAATGTTCGATAGTCGGCTGCCATCGTCGCCGGCAGCATGCCAAGCAATGTTGCGTCATCGACGAGCACGCGGCTTGTATCGGCCTGTTTGAAGGCGTGCCGCTGGCCCATCGTCGCAGGATCAACGAGGACAAGCGCGCGCAATTGCTGCGGATGGCGGCGAGCGAATTCGGTGGCAAGCAGCCCTCCGTACGAATGCCCAACAAGCACCACCTTCTGTCCATTGGCCAGATCGTCGATCACGGCGCCAAGGTCAATGAGGTGGGCATCAATATCCTTGGTCTTGCCATCGCTGCTCGATTTTCCAAGCCCGGCGCGGGAATAGGTGATGCTGCGATAGCCTGGGCCCAGTACGGCGATCACATCCTTCCAGACATCCCCGCCCTGGCCGAAGCCCGACTCGAACACCACGGTGACCGGCCCTGTTCCGGACTGCTCGGCGCTCAGCACGTAATTGCCGCGGTTCACCGTTACGTCGCTTGCCTGTGCCGTTGCGGCAGTCATCATCAGTGCCGCCAGAGCCCATACCTTCAATCTGCCTGTGCGCATTTATTGTCCCCTGCAAGCTGTGTTGGATTGGCGGGTCATGCTGGGACGACGAACCACCGATCGTTGGCCGATGCAGCGGAGTCTTCATTTGGTGTGTTGATAATATAGTTATGTATAACACCACGCATCCCTGCCGGAAGTCATGTGGGCTGGAGAGCCGGGGTCAGAGCGGGGTTTCGCTTCGAAACCCCACTCTGACCCCGGTTTGCCCGCCTGGCCTCAATAGCGTCGGCCACGAACCATCGAAGCGATACACAGCAGCAGAGCGGTCGCTGCAAGCACTGCCGCAGCCGACAGATTCCCGCCAAGACCAACCTGGTCCAGCAGACGACCTCCTGCCCATGCCCCAAGTGCTATGCCGACATTGAAAGCGCCCACGTACAGCGCGCTGTTCACTTCTATGGCTAAGCCCGACTCTGACCCCGGTTTAGCTGTTGGCTGCATCATCCAGGTCATCAGTCCAACCGATACACCGCCGTAGGCCAGGCCCCAGAGCAGGAGCAGCAGGCCTCCGCGCAATGGCGCATCGCCGATGGAAAGGAACAGGATCGAGGTGACCAGCAGGCCCGCCGCAATGGCGATCACGGCAACGGATACATTGCGCGGGGCAACCAAGCCGACCAGGAAATTGCCAGCGATGCCGGCGATGCCATAAGCCAACAGCAGGCCTCCGATCCAGGCGGGGTCCACGCCAGAAACCGCTTCCAGCAGCGGGCGGACGAAGGTGAACACCGCGAAGTGGCCGGTGACCAGCAACAGCGTCAAACCCAGCCCGAGCAACACGCGACGATTGCGCAGTTGCTCCGCGAAATGACGCAGCTGTATCGATGCGGTGACGGGAAGCGAGGGAATCACCGCAGCATGCAGCAGCAAGACCAGCGTGCTCAGCAATGCCATGCCGGCGAATGCCTGACGCCATCCAAGCAGCTCACCTATCCATGCACCCAGTGGTACGCCCAGTACGGAGGCTGCAGCAACGCCACCAAAGATGATGGCGGTGGCCAAGCCCACGCGTTGCGCGGCGACCAGCCGTATCGCCAGCCCGCCGGCAATCGCCCAGATCCCGCCCATGCACACGCCTACCAGCAACCTGGCAGCAAGCATCCACGCCATGGTCGGCGCCAGTGCGGATGCGGCATTGGCTGCTACCAGCAGCATCAGCAAGCCGCACAGTATCCTGCGCCGGTTGATACCGCCGGCGGCGATCACCACCATCGGTGCGAACAGTGCCGCCAGCAACGCTGGCGCGGAGATCAGCAGGCCGGCATTGCCGGCGCTGGTAGCAAGATCCTGGGCAATTGGAGTGAGCAGGCCGACCGGCAGCATTTCCGTGGTCACAACCGAGAAGGTCGCAAGCGCGACAGCCACAACTGCCAGCCACGGATGGGCCACGGCGGCTGCCGTGGAGGAGTGGGTTTGCATGGTGTGTTCCAGTTTGAAAAGGGTGGCGGCTGCCGTCAGCAGACGTTGGTGGATTGCTGCAGACCAGGGTGCAGGCGTCGGGCAGCACAGATCGACAACAGCAGCACCGCTGCACCGGCAGCTGCGCTCACGGCGAAGCCCGCCTCGGCACCTGCCGCGTCCACGCGTTGTCCGCTTGCTGCGGCGCCGAGCGCCACGCCAACATTCAGTCCGGCCAGCAGCCAGGTCATGCCTTCGGTGAGCTGCTGCGGCGGCACGCTGCGCTCGACCAGCGACATCACCACGATCATGGTGGGCGCAAAGAACACGCCAGCCAGCAGCACGCTTGCCACCAGCGTGGGCAGGCCCGTTGCCAGCAGCAAGGGCAGGGTAGTGAGCGCTGTCGCCACGCCGCCCAGAAGCAGCAGGTGATGCAGGGGCGCTTTCAGTTTCAGCGCGCCGAATGCCAAGCCTGCCGCACACGAACCCAGTGCGTAGGCCGACAGCACGAGACTGGCGGCAAAGGGTTGACCGTGCTGTTCGGCGAAGGCCACGCTGGTGATATCGATGGTGCCAACGATCACGCCCATCGCCACCATCAGCAGTGCAAGCAATTGAACGTCGGCAATGGCGATCACCGATTGGGCGAGGCTTTTGGCAACAAGCGCATCGGGCTGCGGCTGGGTGGTCCGCTGCATGGCAAGCATGGTTGTGCCCAGCGCCAGCAGCAGCGCGGCACACAGCACGCCGGCCTGCGGAAACAAGGCAACGCACAAGCCAATAGCCAAAGGCGGCCCTGCGATGAAACTCACCTCATCAAACACCGTTTCCAGCGAGTACGCCGTCTGCAACTGCGGCTGCCCACGGTAGAGGGCGGTCCAACGGGCCCTGACCATCGCTGACATGCTCGGCATGCACCCGCCCAACACGGCACCGGTGAACAGCAACCAATCCGCTGCCTGCCAATGGCTGGCGAGGACGATCAGCAGCATGCCCACAACACTTGCCGCTGATGCCAGCGGCAAAACCTTTGCCTGGCCATGGCGATCGACCCAGCGCGAGATGCGTGGCGATGCCAGCGCATAGCTCAGGACGAAGGTCGCCGACACCGCGCCGGCCAAGGCATAACTGCCGCGTAGCTGTGCCAACAAGGTGATGATGCCGATACCGGTCATCGGCAGCGGCAGGCGCGCCAGCAGGCCGGCGAGGGTGAAGGCGGTGGAGCCGGGTGCAGAAAAGAGCGTGCGGTAGGCGCTGGCCATTGGGTGTCTCCAAAAGGCTGCGGCTTGCCAAGGTTGAGGCGGGCCGCAACAATACATACGAGGCGTATGTAAAAAGCCTACATACATACGCGATGAATGTAAATAAACATACGAGCCGTATGAAAGGAGTTCGTTTTGGTCCGCCGCACCCGCGTTGAAATGGAGGCCACCCGTGCCTCACTGTTGGCCACCGCCCGTCGAGTGTTCGCCGAGCGTGGCTATGCGGATACATCGATGGATGAGCTCACCGCCCAGGCCGGCCTGACCCGTGGCGCGCTGTATCACCATTTCGGCGACAAGAAGGGCTTGCTGGCAGCCGTGGTCGAGCAGATCGATGCAGAAACGGATGCCCGGCTGCAGGCCATCAGCAACGCTGCCTCCGATCCCTGGCTGGGCTTCCAGCAGCGCTGCCGGGCCTACCTGGACATGGCGCTGGAACCGGAGATCCAGCGCATCGTCCTGCGTGATGCGCGTGCGGTGCTGGGCGGAGCGACGCTGGATTCGCAGCGGCATTGTGTGGATTCGATGCAGCGACTGATCGAGGACCTCGCCCGTCGGGGCGTGATTGCCGAAGTGGATGCGCAGGCCTTGGCATCGTTGATCTACGGCAGCCTTGCCGAGGCGGCATTCTGGATCGCCGAAGGTACGGATGGCGACGTGCGACTGCGCAAGTGCACGCTTGCATTGGAGCTGATGCTGCGTGGGTTGACGCAGCACTAGAGGGTTGCGTTCGGCTGTGCGGGCGCTGGCGAGCAGAGAAGACTCAGGCCAGTTGTCCGCGCGGCACTCCGACGCGGCAGCGGTTGAGCTTGGACCGGCGGCCCCAGGAACGCCTGCTGGCCAGGGCCTGCTGTTTGCGCCAAGCCGGTAGCTTGTCCATAATGCGAACCATTCTCATTACCGGGAGGCCTCACGACGGAGGACTCCCGCGTGCCGGGCAGGGGTCCGTGGCTGCAATCGAGTTCACCGCACATCGACAGATTGAAACCCTGTACGCCGATCACCATGGCTGGTTGAGCGGCTGGCTTCGGCGTCGGCTGGGCAATACCGCCGATGCCGCCGATCTCGCCCAGGATGCCTTCGTACGCCTGCTGACCCGGCCGGTGCCGCTGGCCAGCGCGCCGCAGGCGCGCCAGTACCTGCGAACGATGGCCAACGGCATGTGCATCGACCTGTGGCGGCGGCGCGAGGTCGAGCAGGCGTGGCTGGACGCCCTGGCCGCGCATCCGGAAGCGGTGGAACCATCCGCCGAAGACCGCGCCATCGTCATCGAAACCCTGTGCAGGGTCAGTGCGATGTTGGAGCGCTTGCCGGAAAGGGTTGCCTCCGCCTTCGTGCTGTCGCAGCTGCATGGCCTGCGCTACCGCGAGATCGCCGAGCGTCTGCAGGTGTCCGAGCGCATGGTGAAGAAATACATGGCGCGGGCGATGTTGCATTGTGTGTTGCTCGACGCCGGCAACGGTTGCTGAGGCATGCCATCGCCTTCTGCCGCTGTCGATCATGCTGCGTTGGAACAGGCTGCCTGGTGGTACGCCACGCTGCTTGATGCCGAGGACGATGCCGAGCAACAGGCGCGCTGGCAGCAATGGCTGCAGGAACCCAGCCATGCCCGCGCCTGGGCGCAGGTGGAAGCGGTCAGCCGCCAGTTCGCGCCACTGCGCAGCGAGCACCTGCGCGGGGCAGCCGATGCCGGTTTGAAGGCGGCGCGTCGGGTGAGCAGCAGCCGTCGTCGCGTGTTGTCGGGGCTGGCATCGTTGGCCACGCTTGGCGTCATCGGCTGGCAATACCCACGCATCCGCCACGAATGGTCGGCGCGCACCGCGGACTACCGCACCGCTACCGGCGAAATCCGCGACACCGGTCTGGCCGATGGCAGCCATGTCTGGCTTGCCCCTGGCAGTGCGCTGGACGTGGACTACAGCCCCGAACTGCGTTCCTTGCGGCTGCACGAAGGCGAGATCCATGTGCAGACCGCAGCCGATGCGCGGCGCGGCTTCGTGGTCGAAACCGCCATGGCCCGGCTGCGTGCGCTGGGCACGCGTTTCAACGTGCGTCTGCAGGCGCAGGCGCTGCAGTTGGCCGTGCTTGAAGGTGCGGTGGAGGTAAGCGCGGCGGGTCTGGTCAGCGTGGTCGAGGCCGGGCAACGGCTGCGTGTCGATGCCGCCGGCATCGGCCCCACCCAGCTTGTGGGCCCGGGCACCGATGCATGGATACGCGGCATCCTGATGGCCGACCAGATGCCGCTTGCCGAACTGGTTGCCGAGCTGTCGCGTTACCGGCCCGGCCATCTGGGCGTGGCACCGGAGATCGCCGCTTTGCCGGTGGCCGGCGTATTCCCGCTGCGTGACCCGGACGCCGCCCTGGCGATGCTCGAACGCAGCCTGCCGGTGCGGGTAAGCCGCCCCCTGCCGTGGTGGACGACGCTGCAACCGCTGCACTGATACCGGCAGCGGCGGCGTACTCATGCCGGGGCGAGCCGGGGCCGATGTGGATTTTTGCAGGAAGTGGTTCCCCTTTTTCCGCCCTCGTCCGATCAACAGGGAAAGCACTCCATTTCCTGTCCCCACGTTCGAGAGAAATCCATGCATCGCCTCCATCACTCCCTGGCGCCGATCCGCCGACAGCTGACACTGGCGGTCTGCCTTGGCCTTGCCGTCGCCACCCTCGCTCCGCAGCAGGCAAGCGCGCAGCAGGCCTCGACCAAGCTGCAGCAGGCCAGGTCATACACCATCCCGGCAGGGCCGCTGACCAGCACGCTGAATCGCTTCGCGGGCGAGGCAGGCATCTTCCTGTCCGCTGCCGGCGAGCTGACCGCTGGCAAGCGCAGCCCGGGTTTGAGCGGCAGCTACAGCGTGCCGCAGGCGCTGGATGTGCTGCTGCAAGGCAGTGAACTGGACTGGCGTATCGACGGTGACCGCGTCACCCTGCAGCGGCGTGCAGCCGCGGCTGCCGGCAGCACCGCCGCAGCGGCAGTCACCGCTTCGCCGCAGACCTCGACGCTGGCGGCGCTGCAGGTCAACGGCACCTACCTGGCCCGCAACAGCACTGCCACCGGCTTGAACCTGGACCTGCGCGAAACCCCGCAGTCGGTCAGCGTGATCACCTCGGCGATGATGGAAGACCGCAGGATCGAGAACCTGGCTGATATCGTCGAGCACACCACCGGCCTGTCGATCAGCCGCTACGAAAGCAACCGCGGCAGCATGTTCTCGCGCGGCTCCAAGATCGAGAGCTACCTGATCGACGGCGTGCCCACGACCATCGATGAGCAGTGGAGCGCCGGCGAAATCCTCAGCAATACCGCCATCTACGACCGCGCCGAAGTGCTGCGCGGCTCGGACGGCCTGATGGTCGGCACTGGCAGCCCATCGGCGGTGATCAACCTGATCCGCAAGAAGGCCGACAGTCGCGAATTCACCGGCAGCGCCTCCGTTGAGTACGGCCGCTGGGACAAGCGCGGCGTGACCGTTGACCTTGGCGGGCCGCTGTCGCCCAGTGGCTCCACCCGCATGCGCGTGGCCGCCGACTACGACGAGGGCGACAGCCACATCGACCGCCTGCGCAACCGCAGCCATGTGGTGTACGCCACGCTCGAACAGGACATCGGCGACAACACGCTGATCGCGGCCGGTATCAGCCAGCAGGACAACCATACCGACAGCCCGAGCTGGGGCGGCGCTCCTGCCTGGGCGCTGGGCGCGGACGACAAGGTCGAGCGCATCCGTGGCCTGCATCGCGGGCTCAACACCTCGCCGGACTGGTCGTACTGGGACAGCAGCTACCGCAACTGGTTCATCGATGCCGAGCACCGCTTCAACGCCGACTGGAAGGCCAGCGTGCGGGTCAGTCGCGGCCAGCGTGAATCCGAATCCAGGCTGGCGCTGTTCTATCCGTATCCGATCGACCCGAGCAACGGCAAATCGGTGATGGCGATGGAGCTGATGCCGGGCTTCGTCTACAAGTTCCCGGTGCCGGGCTATGCAGGTGTCTACTGGGTGGACAGCGACAAGGATGCCGCCAGTGCGCGCGTCGATGGTGGCTTCGAGCTGTTCGGTAGGCATCACGAAGTGCTGGTCGGCTACGACCATTGGAAGGAACGGGTAGTGGCCGACGGTGCGCCGGGCTCGGTCACCATCGCCACCACGCCGAACGTCTACGACTACAACGGCGGCGCACCGTTGCCGAGCTTCATCGCCCGCCAGAACTACAACAAGCGCGAGGTCACCCAGAACGCGGTGTACGCGGTGGGGCGTTTCACGCTTGCCGATCCGCTGAAGCTGATCCTCGGTGCGCGCATGATCGATTACAAGGTGGTCGACCTGAAGACGCCGGCCAACAGCTATTCGCTGGACAACGAAGTCGTGCCCTACGCAGGGTTGGTGTACGACATCAATAGGCAGTTCTCCGCGTATGCCAGCTACACCAGCGTGTTCCAGCCGCAGAACTACCGCGATGCCGGCAACCGCCTGCTGTCACCGATCGAAGGCAATACCTACGAAGTCGGCTTGAAGAGTGCCTTCCTGGACGGCCGCCTCAGCGCCACGCTGGCGCTGTATCGCATGCAGCAGGAAAACGTTGCCAAGTACGCCGGGCAGGTGCCGGAAGATCCTTCCAACCCAAGCGGCCCGCTGCGCTCGAGCTACGTCGGCACCGACGGCACGGTCAGCAAGGGCTTTGAAGCCGAAGTGGTCGGCGAGATTCTCGACGGCTGGCAACTCAGTGCCGGCTACAGCCGCTTCAAGGCCGAACAGGCCAATGGCAGTGATGTGAACACGGTGATCCCGCGCAAGCAGTTCAATCTGTTCACCAGCTACCAGTTGCAGGGCGCGCTGCAGGGGCTGACCGTGGGCGGTGGCGTGCGTTGGCAGAGCAGCACCTTTGCCTGGCAGCCGGCGGCGCAGGCGCTGGGCATTCCGGCATTGGAACAGCCGTCCTACGCCGTCGTCGACCTGATGGCGCGCTATCAGTTCACTCCGCAATGGTCGGCGCAGCTCAACATCGGCAATGCATTGAACAAGTCCTACTTTGCACCGACCGATGACGGCATGCAGTTGTTCTGGCAGGCGCCGCGCAACGCCACCATCAACGTCCGCTATACGTTCTGACCGCGCACCGCCATCCGGCAGAGGTGCCGGATGGCGGCATGCATCGCGATCTCCCGCAAAAACGAGCCCTACCTACGTGACTGGCACTTCCCGCACCTACCGTCTGAACCTGTGGCTGCACCGTTGGTGCAGCCTGTTGGCAACCCTGCCATTCCTCGTGCTGTGCCTGACCGGCACGGTGCTGATCTTCCATGAGGAGATCGATGCAGCGATGGGGGTGATGCCGGCGGCGCCAGGCCTGTCTGCCTCGCAGCGGCCTTTGGCCGAATCGGTGGCTGCGGTGCTGGCTGCCAGCCCGGATGAGAAAGTGATCTACCTCGGCCTTGATGCCGATCACCACCCGGGTTTGCTGCTGCTCAACACCGTGCCGCACGGGGACAGCGGTTTCGAGCGGGCGAAGCTGCAGTTCACTGATCTGGCCACCGCCGAATGCATCGATGCCAGTGCAGGCGATGGAACGACCTTGACCGGCTTCCTGCTGGAGCTGCATGCACAGTGGTTCCTCGGGCCGTTCGGTGAGCTGCTTGGCGCCTTCTTCGCGTTGCTGGTGCTGGTGTCGTTGTTGTCCGGGCTGGTGGTGTATTGGCCGCATGCCAAGAAAGTGGCGTTCGGCCTGCTGCGGCGCGGCAAGGGGCCGCGGCTGCGGCAATTGGACCTGCACAACATCATCGGTGCGATCGTGCTGGGCTGGGCATTCGCCGTCAGCCTGACCGGCTTCCTGCTCGGCTTTGGCACGCTGGCTACCGGCTTGTGGTCGCAGCAGCAGCTTGCACGCGTGCAGAGCATGCATACCGGAGCGCCCGTCGATCTGCGGCATCCTCCGATCGATGCCGACCATGCGCTTGCAGCGGCGTTGACTGCAGCACCAACAGGTTGGCAGGTCAGTTCGATACTGTGGCCGGGCACGGATTTCTCCACGCCGCGTCATTACACCGTTCTGATCGGCGGCAGCGGGCTCGACGAGCGTCTGGTGCGGGTGGTGCTGGTGGATGCTGCCAATGGCGAGGTGGCGGGGACTGCCGAACTGCCGTGGTACCTGAAGGCGATCACCTTGTCCGAGCCACTGCACTTCGGTGACTACGGTGGCATGCCACTGAAGATACTGTGGACCGCCTGCACCTGGTTGACCTTGTTCATCACCATCAACGGTGCATGGCTATGGTGGGACCGGCGGCGCAAGCGCAAGGTCAAGGTACGTGAGGAGCTGGGGCCATGACTGGGAAGCGCACCATCATCGTTACCGTGCTGCTGGCGATCCTGAGCATGCTTGGCCTGATCGGCATGCTGGTGGTTGATGGAGGTTGGGACCTGTTTTTCTTCCTGCTGACGATCCTGCCATTGCTGGTTGGCGTGGTTGCCATGTGGCGAAGAAGATCCCCACGCTGATGCATTGTTGCGGGAGGTGACTGAGCTTGTAGATGAATTGGGCGTTTGCAGCTCTCAGTGCATCCAACGCCGCAGATTTTCTCGTTAATTCCAGATCAAAAATTCAACGTCGGTTTTGATGGCTGACTGCGCGCAATGCGCTGCGATCGCAGCGATACAGCCGTTTCCATTGCCAGCCGAATGACTCAGGCTGCGATTGCAGGGCCGGCAGTGTCTTCACGCTCCTTGCACCTGTTCCAACGCTTCATGAAACCGAATGACGACCTCACCGGAAACGCAGTTATATTCCTGATTCCCCACACGAAGGAGGGATTGGAATGTTTATGACCAAGCAACAGATGGTGATGGCGCGTACGCTCGGCGTTGCGATTGTCGCTGCCGCAAGCCTGTCTTCCTGCGCAACCTACAAAGAAGAATTCGCAGGGATCAACTCACGTCTCGATCAGCTCGACACGCGTGTTCAGGGTGCGGCCCAGAGTGCCGAATCCGCCAATCAATCCGCACAGCAGGCCAACCAACGGCTGGATCAGATTGAAGGTCGTGTCCAGCAACTCGAAAGGGCTCCCCGCCGCACGCCGCGCGGTTAGTCCGCTCGAGCACGTTTCGTAACGACTCATTGAGTCGAGTAGTTGAAAAGGAACCCGGTGGCCTTTGTGGGCCACTGGTTTCCATACGTCAGACAGTCTTACCTGAAGGAACCGTCCCATCCGTACGCACACAAACCCTGCAATCCGAGCCGCCTGTGGCGCATTGGTAATGGCGCTGGCTTTCGGGAGCATCGGCGTGGCCAGCGCAGAGGATGCTGTCGCGCAACCGGCTGCCGCGGTTGATGAACTGCCGCCCGGCCAGGAAGTCTCCGACACGGTGATTGAACTTGCCGGTTGGGTTGTCGCAAGCAAGGACAACCAGGGCTATCCGTTTGCGATCATGGACAAGGCGGCAGCACAGATCCTGGTGTTCAGCGGTGACGGTCGGCTTCGTGGCGCGACACCTGGTTTGTTTGGTTCTGCGACCGGTGATCACACCGCACCCGGCGTTGCCGGACTCGCGCTGCGCGAGATTCCTGGCCGTGATCGCACCACGCCAGCGGGGCGCTTCGTCGGCGGCTTTGGCCCGTCCATCGATGCAGGCCGAGTGTTGTGGGTGGACTACGAGTCCGCGGTATCCATCCACCCCACCGCTACCGGCGTTCCGGCCGAGCGGCGCGTCGAGCGCCTTGCATCGCCCACGCCGGATGACAACCGCGTCACCCATGGCTGCATCAACGTCTCGCCCGGGTTCTACGAGCAGGTCATCAGTTCGACCTTCGAGCGTGGGGGTATCTTCTACATCCTGCCGGACAAGGATTCTTTGGAAGATACCTTTCCGGAGTTCGCACAGAGTAGAGAAGCAGCACAAGGCAACGGCGGCGGCGCGCGCTCTTCGCGCTGATGAAGATGTTTACGCTCGCTGCTCGCAGCTGGCGAAACAGCGCAAGGCCTGAGATCCCAGATTCAGAGCGCGAGGCTGCGTGTTCCATGTAATGAACAGCAGAGGACATGTGCGGTGCTCGAATTCCTGCTGTTTCACTGCTGCACTTTGCTGCGCCGCTCCCGAATCAGGCGTGCTTCCCAGAGGCTCACGATCAGCACGACCGCTGTGGTCAGCCAACCCATGATCAACATGTCGGCGCGCAGTCCTACCGGCACGAGCGCCAGCAGCAACAGCGCGCCAACCAGATGGGACACCGGCATCGTCCCGTAGACAACTCGCTTGTAAGCGGCGCTGCCCAGCAGATAGATCGCGGGTCCTGCCAACAGGATCGCGACCTGCGCGGCGGCTGGATGGGCATGCGGATGTGCCAGTACCAGGTCGTTGCCCACTGCCGAGGCGATCACGCCTGCGATGAGAATTGCATGCACGTAGTGGAAGTAGGCGCCGATGCGGCCGGGGTCGTCCGAATGGGAGATCGCGTTGGTCGCATCCTTGCTTGAGGTGCCGAAGTACAGCCACCACATGGCCAAGGTCCCCACGAAGGTGGCCAGCAACGCGAGCACCACCGGCGCGTCCCATTCGGCCGCATTGGCCAGTGTCGCGCCGCTGGCCAGCAGGGTTTCGCCCAGCGCCACAATCACGAACAACTGGCAGCGCTCGGCGAGATGACCACCCTCGATGGTCCATTCCCGTGTGCGTGAGCGGCCCATTCCGGGCAGCGCGAAACCGAACATCGGCGATACGTATTCGCAAAGAATCGCGACCACCCATAGCAATGCGCGGGTCTCGTGCTGGACCATCGCCCCGGAGAGCCAGAACACCGCCGAGATCGACAGCCAGCCCAGCATGCGCCGGTAATTGGGCGCCAGCGGATGGCTTGCAGGCAGTTGCAAGGTGATGAAGGCGGTTCGTCCTACCTGCATTGCCGCGTAGGCGGCCGCGAACACCAGTCCCCGGTCGGCGAACGCCATCGGGATGCTGGCGGCCATCACCAGCCCGAGCAGCATGGTCACGAACATCAGGGCGCGTATGCGCGGCGTCTCCGGGTCGAACCAGTTGCTGACCCAGCAGGTGTACTGCCAGCCCAGCCACACCGCGAACCACAGGATCAGCGTTTCAACCACGCCGGCAGCGCTGAGGTTGTGCAGCAGCTCATGGCTGAGTTGTGTCACCGCGAACACGTAGACCAGGTCAAAGAACAGTTCTTCATAGGTCACCCGCGCATGGTGGCCGTCGCGGCGGCGTAGCAGGGGGTGGCCGGGGAACTGTGCGCCAGCCATGTCGCCAGTCGAAGGCTTCATGACAGCGACAACCGCCAGGCCGCAACGCAGGCTGCAATTGCCGGTACGGCGAAGACAAGTACCAGGATCGGCAACTCCTCACGGAAACTGTAGCCGGCATGGGCAACACCAACCCACATATTGATGCCTGCAATTACCAGCCAGACCGGGATGAAGATCTTGGCGGCCAATGCCATGCCGGCTGTGGTGGCGGCCCACAGCCAGCCAAACAGGAGGAACAGGCCCAGCAGGACAAGGCCGCCAAGGATCACCAGAACGACATGCATGCTCATCTCTCCCCGGAATCGAGTTCAGGCTGGGCCGGGTTTGGCGCCAACTGGCTGTGCGTACCCGCCGAGGAGAATACGCCCAGACTTCCTCCGACTTCCTTGTCGCTTTTGCGGTCGAAACACATCGGGTTCGAGATCGGACTTTCGCTCAGCTCAGAGCATCGAACCCGGTAACCTGTGCCGGACTATCGCGTTGTGTAGCCGCCGTTGGCGAAGATCGTCTGCCCGGTAATCCACCAGCCGTCGGTTACCAGGAATTTGACGATGGGGGAGATGTCTTCGATGTCGGTTAACCCGGTCTTGCTGTACTTGCTCAGCGCGGCCGCGGACTTGTGATAGGCCACTGCGTCGGGCTGCTCCTGGCCATAGAAGAAAGGGGTGTCCATCGGCCCCGGGCCAATCGCATTGACCGAAATCCCCCGCTCGCCGAATTCCTTTGAAGCGGCGCGTGTGTAGTGCTCAACAGCGGCCTTGCTGCCGGGATAGATTGCATAGAAGGGGGTATATGCAGCCAGCAGCGAACTGACGATCGTCACGATGCTCCCGCCGTCAGCCAGTACGCGGCCCGCCTGCTGGATGAAGAAGAAGGCGGCCTTGGCATTGGCGTCAAAGCTCTTGTCGTAGTCTGCCTCGGTGATTTCCGCGATCGGCTTCTTGATCACCACGCCGGCGGTGTTGATGGCAATGTCGACCTGTCCAAAGTGCGATCTGGCTTGTTCGAACAGCTTCATGTTGTTGTCCACCACGGCCAGGTTGCCTTGGAACAGGATGGCGTCGGCCCCCTTGGCGATCAGCTCGGCGGCGGTTTTATCCGCTTCCTTCTTCGATGAGTCGCTGTTGTAGTGAATGGCAATTCCGCGCGCTCCCGCATCTACAAACTGATGGGCCACCAAGGCACCGAGGTTCTTGCCGCCGCCGGCGATGACCGCGACTTTGTTCTTCAGGGAATGGTCTGTCATGTTGATGGTCCTTTGATCTGGGGACGGGCTTCGGCTGGGGCATGGATTCGCGGTGGCCCACGATTCCTGGCGACGCCGCAACAGACGGTGTCGCGTGGCTTCGCCAACTGCTTCAACTGCGGCGGAGACTGGCTTTGCTGTTGCTCAATACCGCGCGCAGTCGTAAGAGCTGCGTGCGACTTTCCTTGGAAACCTCCAGTCGGCTGGCGCCCGTTGCCACATCTGGGTCGCTCAACCACCGGCCTGCGGATGCGCCCAGGGTGGCCATGGCAGCTTCCTGGATGCACCGCGCTCTAAGCGCCTCCAGGGCAGGCTGCAGCTCGTGCAGGGTTCTCACGCGTAAAGGTGGAATCGATTGCCCTGCAAGACCTGCAGCAAGAGTGCTTTGCAGGTGCGCAACAACATCTGCAAGCAGTGCCGAGGTGATTGAATCTGCCTGCTGAACTTCCGGAAGTCGTTGTCTGATTCTGTCAATGAGCAGGTGCGTGTCGTTGTCGAGACAGGACTTTGTCGGCATGGCTGGATGAATGTTCGGTCGTTTGAGGAAAGGGCGGCTTCGGTTCCTTCATGCGCTTTCGAGCTGCGACTTCCTGTTGCAGGTGACGCGGTTCGCTTGGCTTTTGATACTGCGTGGTTGCGTTTGGATGCTCACCATTTATCACCGGTTTCATGAGAAAGCATGCGTGATCCCGGTGTTAAGGCTGGCTATATTCCGTAGCGGGGAACGCATTGGTGGTGGAATGGGCTGGGCACTTCTGTTCAAACGGAAGTAGTGCGGCTTCAATTGCTTCAAGCACCATCAGGTCGATCTGGTCGCTGCTGCCGTTGGGGTCCTGCAAACCGTTGATGTACAGGTTGGCGGCTAGTTGCCTGATCTTCTGAAGGACTTGAATTCGAGCGTTTGCGTCCAGCGAAACATCGTTCAAAGAGTCACTCAGGGCTTTCAGTTGATCGATGCTTGGGTACGTCATTCGGTCGAGTTTCCCGCGTTGATCCAGAGAGTGGGTGTGCTACTGCGGTTGGAGCGTCAGTGTCGGGGCACCGTGGTTCTAGCGGGTTTGTCGAGTCAGAGCAGAAAACCAATATCCATGGATGTGGCGAGGCATATGCTTATCTATCCAGTAAGGTCGGTTGGAACCCCGGTCAGCTTCCAGCTCCAACTCGCGGACTGGCCGGAGGTATGCATAACGGGTTCTTCCAGCCCGGAGGAGAAAATCAACGCTGCCTTGAGGCTGGCTGTGCGCGAGCGCACGGCCGCATCCCGGCCTGTTCCGTTGCCGCGTGCCAAGCCGCGCGGCGAGATAGCTGCTCGCTTGTCATTTAGTGAGTCCTTGAAGGTGATTCTTCTGAACGAGATGATAGGAAAGGCAGCTTCCTATCATTCCCTGGCACTTGCGCTGGGCATGCCTCCTGCGTTGATCAGGCAGCGTCTGGATATCTCGGGCGCGACAGACCTTGAGTTCCTGGAGAAGGTTGCTGGCGTCCTTGGCAGGCGCTGGTTCGCGTACATTGCATGAGGCAGTATTCAGCTGCGGCGTCCGAGCTCTGGAAGCATCGTTCTCTGTGGTGACTCTTGTTCCTCGTGTGAGCTGCTCCATCGCGACAGGAAGGAGGTCTTGGATCTAAGCTACAAAAGCAGGTCGTGGAATACACGCATCGATTGTCACCAGCACGGGTGAGAAACGATGAGGAATGCCAACAGGGTGCGGAAGCCAGCGGGTGCTGGTCCGTGCGTGAATCAGGTGCCGGGAGATTCGTTATCAAACAGGTATTTCTTCTCAGGCCGGTACAGCGTTGGCTTTCCAATATTCCGCTGCAGGACCCGGTTGACCGGCGTAATGCGCCGTTCCTGCAGATACTGCTGATCTTCCTTGGGATATTCATTCCGCTCAACAAGTCGCTTTATCTCTATGCAGTACTGAGTGGTCGCTGGTCGGCTGATCTGCCCGCGCGTAGTGCCATGCTTGCTGATCTGGCGACTGACGTATTGATGACATCGGCGGTGTGGGCCGCTGTCTGGCTGATTCGAACGGGGCGGTTCCGGCGCGGTATGCATCTGTTCCTGGGCGCGGTGCTGTTGTCCATGGCTGTCATCTACACCACAACGGGAATGCTCGGCCTGCGGTTTGATCCGATGCCAATGATCCTGCTGGCGCTTTCCGGTCTGGTGCTGGGGCGGCGGACGTTGTGGATCACCTTGGCAACGTGTGTTGCCATTCTGGCCGCGACCTTGATCGCGGACTACCTGCGGGCAACGCTGGGCGGCGGAGTGGCCTCGGTCGCAGGTTTCGGCAAGGCGATATCGTTGGCCGGGATCTGGTTGATCATCGCGATCGCGCTGGATCGCACCGTGGCTGCATTGCGCATCAGCCTGGACGAATCGAATGCTCGTGGTCAGGAACTCGAACTGGCATACACCCGTCTGCAGGAGGAAGTGGCGGAACGGGAGCGTACCCGCGAGCAACTGGTGCATGCCCAGAAGATGGAGGCCGTGGGTCGGCTCGCCAGTGGCGTGGCACATGATTTCAACAACGTGCTGGGCATCGTTCTGGGGCAGGCCGCGCAGCGCGAGCGGCTTGCAGACAAGGGAGCCACAGCGCTTTATGGTGCGTTGGAGGACGTTGAGCTCGCTGCCAAGCGAGGGCTGGTGATCAGCAGGAAGCTGTTGAATTTCAGCAGGCAGGACGTGGCACGTCCGCAGGTCTTCGATGCGCGTGCTTCGCTGCAGGAGCTCTTGCCAATGCTGAAGCAGCTTTTTGGTGGACGCGTGCAACTGCAACTTGATTGCGGTGACGAGGCCCTGCCGGTTCGCATGGATGCAGACCGCTTTGGTTTGGTCGTCCTCAATATTGCAGCCAACGCGAGGGACGCGATCCCCGGCGCGGGTACGTTCCAGATCACGGCTGCGCGCGAAGGCGGAGCGTGGGTCTCACTGGCCTTGGCGGATGACGGTTACGGCATGACGGATGCCGTGCGGGCACGAGCATTCGATCCTTTCTTCACCACCAAGCCTATCGGCATGGGAACAGGTCTGGGATTGTCGGTGGTGCTGGACATGGTTCTTGAGGCTGGCGGGAGCGTTGAGCTTGTTGCCCGACAACCGCAGGGAAGCGTGGTGAAGATACTCCTCCCGTTGGCGGACGTGCCGGGAGCTATCCTGGACTCAGTTGGCGAGCAGGTAACCCTGTCCACGGACGGATAGCAGCGGTAATGGTGGCGACTCGGGAGCCGCGCTGGCGGCTTTCCGGCGGATCCGGTGTACCAGGGCTTCCAGGCGGTGTGGATCGAAGTCGGAGGCGTTGTCTGTCAACGCCTCGATCAAGCGTTCCTTTTCGACGGTCTGCCCGCGGTTGGCATTCAGCAGACTCAGGAGTGAGCGCTCCGGGGTGGTCAGTGCGATGATTCGCCCGGACGGAGGTACGAGACACCAGTCGTCAGATACCAACGTCCAACGCTCATCACCGCTCTCGGTGTTGCTACTGGTTGCGTCTTGCCGGGCGCGGTCAAGGCGGCGCGACAGGCTATGCAACGTGGCTGCGATTATGTCGATGTCGACCGGCTTGGAAAGGTAGGCGTCAGCACCGTGGAGCATCGCGCGAAGGTGGTTGTCCCTGCTTTCCGTGCCCGTCAGCATGATCAGGCCAAGCCCGGGCTGGATCCGGCGCAGGTGCGCCGCAATGCTCAGGCCATCCTCGCCCGGCAGGGCGATGTCCAGGACCACAACGTCGAACTTCTCGGTCAGCAGGCCGCGGTAGAGGTCGGCTGCGTCATTGAAGCCGTCCACCTTGAAGCCATAGTCGCGCAGGCCAGGAAGCAGGACGCGTTCAAGCAGCATCGAATCGTCTTCGGTAATGGCCACCTTCAAGGGAAGGTCGGGGCTTTTGTCGGCTTGGCGGCTCAAGTGGGTGAGGTCTCGATTGTCGGACCAAGACTACTTGAGTTGCCGGGGAGCCATCCAGCTTTTTGCGGCAAGGGTGGGGTGGTGGCTGGCGCCGCGGTCGCTGGCGTGTTTCAGCTGAATGCATTTCAGGAAGGCGGGTTCGCAGGGGCTGCCTTGCCCAGCTTGAACCGCTGGATTGAGACGGCAAAATACCTGCAGAGCCCTGGTGATGAACGGGGCCAGCGCAAGGCGATTGTCGCGCCCTCCGGGCCGGGCTGGAAGCCGCCCGATTGGCATTTTCCATGACCCCAAAATATACTATCCCCCAGTACAGGATATTGGGGCCGCCATGCCGCACTCCCCCGCAGAGAAAAAGAAGGTCCTGGCCCGGGTCAAGCGCATCCGTGGCCAGTGCGATGCGCTGGAGCGCGCCTTGGAGGCTGGGGCCGATTGCAATCCGGTGCTGCAGCAGATCGCGGCCATCCGTGGCGCGGTCAACGGGCTGATGTCCGAGGTAATGGAGGCGCACCTGCGCGAGGAGTTCGGCCAGCCGGCGCGCTCCGATGCGCAGCGCGCTGCGCGTGTTGCCGAGATGTCCAGCCTGATCCGTTCCTATCTCAAATAGTTCGGCGGCGCTTTGCGCCGTCTTCGTCATTCCCGCAGGAGAAAATCCATGAAATCACGTGCCGCCGTTGCCTTTGGTCCGGGCCAGCCTTTGCAGATCGTCGAGATCGATGTCGCGCCGCCGAAGGCCGGCGAAGTGCTGGTCAAGATCACCCATACCGGTGTCTGCCATACCGATGCCTTCACCCTGTCAGGTGATGATCCGGAAGGCTTGTTCCCGTGCGTGCTCGGCCATGAAGGCGCCGGCATCGTGGTCGAAGTGGGTGAGGGCGTCAGCTCGGTGAAGGCCGGTGACCACGTTATTCCGCTGTACACCGCCGAGTGCGGCGAGTGCCTGTTCTGCAAGAGCGGCAAGACCAACCTGTGTACGGCCGTGCGCGCCACCCAGGGCAAGGGCGTGATGCCGGACGGCACCAGTCGCTTCTCGTACAACGGCGAGCCGATCTATCACTACATGGGCTGCTCGACCTTCTCCGAGTACACCGTGGTGGCCGAAGTCTCGCTGGCCAAGGTCAATCCGGAAGCCAACCCGGAACACGTCTGCCTGCTGGGCTGCGGCGTCACCACCGGCATTGGCGCCGTGCATAACACCGCCAAGGTTGCCGAAGGCGACAGCGTCGCTGTATTCGGGCTGGGTGGCATTGGTCTGGCGGTCATCCAGGGCGCGCGTCAGGCCAAGGCTGGTCGCATCATTGCCATTGACACCAACCCCTCCAAGTTTGAGCTGGCCAAGCAGTTTGGTGCCACCGATTGCGTCAATCCCAAGGACCACGACAAGCCGATCCAGCAGGTCATCGTGGAGATGACCGGTTGGGGCGTGGACCACAGCTTCGAATGCATCGGGAACACCAATGTGATGCGTGCTGCGCTGGAATGCGCGCACCGTGGTTGGGGCCAGAGCGTGATCATCGGCGTGGCCGGTGCGGGCCAGGAAATCTCCACCCGTCCGTTCCAGCTGGTTACTGGCCGCAAGTGGCTGGGTACCGCCTTCGGCGGCGTGAAGGGCCGCAGCCAGCTGCCGGGCATGGTCGAGGACGCGATGAAGGGCGATATCGAGCTGGCCCCGTTTGTGACCCACACGATGGAGCTGGACAAGATCAACGAAGCCTTCGACCTGATGCACGAAGGCAAGTCGATCCGCTCGGTCATCCATTACTGACCGAAGTGCATGTTGTAGGAGCGGCGTAAGCCGCGAAGCTCGCACTCCTTCAGTCGCAACAGATCCAATCACCAACACCCAAGGATTCAAAAACCATGCAACGACTCGAACACCGCGCCTGCTTCGGCGGCTGGCAGGACGTTTACCGGCACGAATCCAAGGTGTTGGGTTGCGAGATGACGGTGGGTGTGTACCTGCCGCCGCAGGCCGAGCACGGCCCGTGCCCGGTGCTGTACTGGCTGAGCGGGCTGACCTGCACCGAGCAGAACTTCATCACCAAGTCCGGCGCACAGCGTTATGCAGCCGAGCACGGCATCATCCTGGTGTCGCCGGATACCAGCCCGCGCGGCGAAGCGGTTGCTGATGCCGAGGGTTATGACCTGGGCAAGGGCGCCGGCTTCTACCTCAACGCGATCCGTGAGCCGTGGTCGCGTCACTACCGCATGTACGACTACATCGTCGATGAGCTGCCGGCATGGGTGGAAGCCGATCCGGCGGCCAGCGATGTGCGTGCGATCAGCGGACATTCCATGGGCGGCCATGGTGCCTTGACCATTGCGCTCAGGAACCCGGGGCGGTACCGCAGCGTGTCGGCGTTCTCGCCGATCGTGGCGCCGTCGCAGGTGCCATGGGGGCAGAAGGCGTTTGCGGCCTATCTGGGCGAGGATCGCGAGGTCTGGAAGGCATATGACGCGACCGAGCTGGTTGCGCATGCGCAGGAGAAGCTGCCGCTGTTGATCGATCAAGGCGGCGCTGATGAGTTCCTTGAGAACCAGTTGCGCCCGCAGTTGTTGCAGGCTGCGTGCGAGGCGGCCGGGCACCCGCTGGAGCTGCGCATGCAGCCGGGTTACGACCACAGTTATTACTTCATCAGCAGCTTCATCGGCGAACACATCGCCCACCACGCCAAAGCGATGCGCTGAGCGTTTCGCGCGTTTCGCCTTTCTGTAGAGCCGAGCCACGCTCGGCTGGGGTGTTACCGGTAAGGCTCCTGCCGAGCATGGCTCGGCACTACATTGGTGGGGCCTCTGCCGAGCATGGCTTGGCTCTACGGGTACCGGGTCTGCATCACAGTGTGTCCATGGCGGTCGCGTTATCGTGCAGGTCCACGGCCTGTTTGATGGAGTATGCATGCCGCTGCTGCTTGTCCTGCTGTTCGCTGCTTGTCACGGCCTGGTGCTGGCGCTTGGGGAGGGCGGGGCCAATGCGGGCTCGTTCGTCTTTCTGGTGGCTGCGCCGTTGGTTGCTGGTGGCGCTTGTCTGTGGCGTGGCAGGCACGATCGCCTGGCGATTGGTTGGTACGCGATCGCGCTGGCGATGCTGCTCTGGGCCGGGGCCATGGCCCTCAACATGATCGATGCATTGGGCGCTGGACGTGCCGATATCACACCGCGCGCCAGTCTGTTGCTGTACGTGGTGTATGGCGTGCCGCTGGTTTTCATCCTTGCCCGCGCCCGGCATGAGCGGGCTCGTATCAGTCTGATCGATGCCGCCATGGCAGGCCTGTTGGGCGTGTTGTTCTTCGTGCATACCGGGTTCTTCGCTGATCGCATCGACGTCGACGAGCGGGCGCTGGCGAATGTGCGTTACATGTTCGATATCCAGAACCTGTGCATTGCGGGTTTCGCGGTGGTGCGTTGGCTGGCCGATGATGTGCCCGAGCACCGCGCCTTCTTCCGGGCGCTGGCGCTGTACGCGCTGGCCTATCTGCTGGTGGCCGGCTACATAAACCACTTCGCCTCGGAGGATTCCTTCGGTGCCTACAACGATGTATTGATTGATTTTCCGTTCCTGTTGCTGGCAGTGCTGGCGCTGCAGGACCTGCCTGTGCCGCGTTTCGTGCCCAGCCCGTGGTTGTCGCGATTGGTGCAGGCCGGTGGCCCGATGATCCTGCCCTTGCTGTTGCTGGTGGTCGGGACCTTGGTGGTTGACCATGCGCGGCCATTGGCCATTACCGGCTTCGTCGTTGCAACCGTGGGTTTCGGCGTACGCAGCACCTTGCTTCAGATGGATCTGCTAGCGCGGCAGGCGTCGCTGGATCAACTGGCACGGCAGGATGGTCTGACCGGCGTGGCCAATCGCCGCCAGTTCGACGCGGTGCTGCAGGCGGAGTGGAACCGGGCGCGGCGCAATGGCAACGTACTTGCTCTGCTGTTGGTCGATATCGATCACTTCAAGGCGTTCAACGATGCCCATGGGCACCCGGCCGGTGATCGTTGCCTGCAAGCGGTGGCGGCACGGCTGCAGGCCCATCTGCGGCGCGCCACCGATTGCCTGGCGCGCTATGGCGGCGAGGAGTTCGCGGTGATCGTGCCCGATTGCGGGCGGGAAGATGCGGTCGCGGTTGCCGAGAACCTGCGGCTGGCGGTGGAGGCGCTTGTGCTGGCGGAAGGGAAGGTCAGCATCAGTGTAGGCGTGGCCTTCCTGCAGCCAACGGCGCTTGCCCGTGCGATGCAGCTGCTGGTCGATGCCGATGCTGCACTGTATGCGGCCAAGCATGCCGGCAGGAACCGGGTGTCGGTGCGCAATGATGTGGCGCTGGGCGTCTGATTGCAGCTTGTGGTGATGGCTGGCTGTAGGAGCGGCGTAAGCCGCGAAGCAAGTGCGGTGGCCGCCGTCAGCATTGCCCGTAGTCGGGGAAGAACGGGGCGCTGTTGCTGCAGTGGCTTGGGGCGGGGGGAGGCGGCGGCACCTGAGTCTCGTAGGGGCTGG
>NZ_JBRREF010000077.1:0-22504 GCF_056760135.1 Stenotrophomonas sp. STEN023
AGCTACCCCTCCCCAGCCCTCCCCTTGGCTACGCCAAAGGGAGGGGGCGTAGTGGCGCGGCCGGCGCGGCCGGGGGGGTGGCCGGCCCCGCCCCACGCCACCCCCCCCCCCCCCCCCCCCCCCGCGCGCCCCCCTTGGGGGGGGGGGGGGGGCCCCCCCCCGGGGGGGGGGGGGCCCCCCCGCGCCCCCCCCCCGGCCGCCCGGGCCGCGCCACTACAAAAACAAAAAAGCCCGGCATTGCCGGGCTTCTTCTTTGATCGTCGCTCATCCTTACTTGAACAGCGTGTCCGGGTATTCCGGCTTCTGCTCACGGGCCAGCAGCTGCTGCAGACCTTCGGACGGGCTCAGTTCGCCATGCAACACCGACTGCACCGCCTTGGAGATCGGCAGGTCGATGCCGTGGCGGTCGGCCTGACGCATGACTTCATCGGCGGTCTGTACCGATTCCACCACCTGGCCGATTTCCTTCACTGCGTCGGGCAGGCTCTGGCCGCGGCCGAGTGCCAGACCCAGGCGACGATTACGCGACAGGTCGCCGGTGCTGGTCAGCACCAGATCGCCGAGGCCAGCCAGGCCCATCAGGGTTTCCGGCTTGCCACCGATGGCAGCCGCCAGCCGCAGCATTTCGTTGAGGCCGCGGGTGATCAGGCCGGCACGGGCATTCAAACCCAACTGCATGCCATCGGCCACGCCGGTTGCCACTGCCAGCACGTTCTTCATCGCCCCGCCCAGCTCGGCACCGACCATGTCGTCACCGGTATAGGCGCGGAACGCCGGGCCGTGCATGGCGTCGGCAACCTGCTGGGAGAATCCGTCGTCATCACCGTGGACGGTGATGGCGGTGGGCAGGCCCAGGGTGACTTCCTTGGCGAAGGACGGGCCGGTGACGACGGCCAGCGGCACGTCCGGGCCCAGCACTTCACGCGCTACTTCATGCAGGAAACGGCCTGAGCCGGGCTCGAAGCCCTTGGTTGCCCAGGCCACGCCTGCCCCGGCCGGCCGTAGCGGCGCCAGCGTGCGCACGGTTTCGGCAAAGGCATGCGAAGGCACCACCACCAGGATCCAGTCTGCCCCGGCAACGGTGGCAGCCAGGTCGGTGCTGGCGCGCAAGGATTCTGGCAAGGGAATCCCCGGCAGGTACCGGGGATTCTCATGACGCTGATCAATCGCCTCGACTACCGCTGCATCACGTCCCCACAGCACGGTCGTATGACCGTGCCGGGCCAACAGGGTGGCCAGCGCGGTGCCCCAGGAGCCCGCGCCAAGAACGGCGATTTTTTCTGCGTCGTTCGTACTCATACGGAAGCGCAGACGCCGATCAGGCGTTGCCAGCCGGCTCGGAATCAGCCAGCGAGGCTTCGCCCTGCTGCTGACGCTGACGCAGGGTTTCGGCGTACAGGCCTTCGAAGTTGATCGGCTGCAGGTAGAACGGCGGGAAGCCGCCAGCCTGGATCAGGTCCGACACCATCGAGCGCACGTACGGGAACAGGATGTTCGGGCACTGGGTGCCGAGCAGCACGTCGATTGCCTGCGGCTCCAGGCCGATCAGGCCGAACACGCCAGCCTGCTCGACTTCGGCCACATAGGCGGTCTTGTCGCCGGCCTTGCAGGTCAGGGTCACGCCCAGCACCACTTCAAACGCGGTGTCGGACAGGCGCTGCACCTTCTGGTTCAGGTTCAGCTGCAGGTCCGGCTGCACGTTCTCGTTGAAGATCGCCGGCGAGTTCGGGGATTCGAAAGAGACGTCCTTGACGTAGATCTTCTCGATGGTGAAAGCCGGGCCGGTAGCGGATTCGTCGGCCGGGACTACGCCGTTGGTGTTCTCTTCGGACATTGCTCAAGACTCCAGAACAGATTGTTCATTGAATGGGATTAGTACAAGACCAGCGATGGGGGCGGTTGCCCACCGACACAAGCCCTGTCTGAAAATTTGCTGACTCAGTTGCGACCTTTGACCAGCAGCAGGTCTGCCGCCTGCCATGCCGGCAGGCCGCCATCGAGCACATATACCTGCTCGAAACCGGCTTTCTTCAGCGCTTTTGCCGCTGTTGCCGAGGCATTGCCGGTACGGCACAGCAACACCACCGGGCTCTGCCTGGCGTTGGCCAGCAGCTTGTGGGAGGCGTTCAACTGTGCCGGCTGCACATTGCGGCTACCGGCAATATGACCCTTCTCGAAGTCGGCGGCCGCCGACAGATCGATCACGGTCGTACCGCCGGCATTGATCATATGGGTCAATTCAGACGGCTTGAGCGACTTGTAGCCACGGAACAGGCGCGCGACCTCGGTGGCAATGATGGCCACCGTCAGGCCGACCAGGGCCAGCGACAGCATCGGATTTCGGCCGGCGAAAGCCAGCAACTCTTCGTAATTCACTCAGGTCACGGGTCGATAAGAGGGCATGGATTGTCGCACAGCCGGTGAAAATGCAGCCATTGCCTCATTGGCCCTGCCAAAGATCGGGCAAACCGGCCGCCTGCCACCAGCGCTTGGCCTCTGGATCCCAGCGCCAACGCTCGTTCACCATCACCAGCCGTTCGGCCTGGGTGTTGCGGTTGATCACGCCCATTTCCACCCGCCGCTCGATGCTGCCATCGGCGCCGGCAGCTACCGAACGCTCTCGGTAGCTGGACACCTGGATCTGCCGGTAGCGCTCGCGCTGCAGGTCGGTGATCGGGCGCTGCTGCAGGTACTGCGGGTCGATGAAGCCTTCCGCCTTGTCAAAATCGCCCCAGCGCACCGCCGCCACATAGGCGTCCTGGGTCGGCACCAGCTTGTTGCGCTGTGCCCGGCTTGGGCCGTCAGCCTGGGCGCTGCCGGCTGCCAGCAGCAACACGACAAGCGCGGACTTGAACAGATTTCGGTACATGCAGGCCCCCTCGGTGATGGCCGATCTTAGCCTTTGCCGAGGGCAACAAAACGCCCCTCGAACTCGGCCGCGCCGCCTTCGATCGCCGCGCGCACGGTCACCCGCGCACGTCCGCGTTTGCTGAACAGCGTCAGGAAGTCATCCCAGTCCTGCTCCGGCGCCAGCCGTGCGGTCGCCAGCAGGTCGCCGTACACCGGCGCGCGGTAGCGGATATTGCTGTCCGCCACATAGACCTCGGCCTGCCTGCCCGCCATCGCCAGGCGCATGCTGACCAGCGCCCAGCCCGACAGTGTCATCACCGAGGCCAGGCTGCCGCCAAAGGCATTGCCCTTGTCATTGACGTTGGCATCCAGCGGCGCCTGCATGCGCAGCACGCCATTGTCATAACCGGCAATGCGGATGCCCATCGCTGCAACCGGCGGCATTGCCGAGAGAGTGCGCTGAAGCTGTTCCAGCAACACAGGTTCATCAATATGTTCGGACATGGAAGACAACGAAAAACGGAAAGCGCCCGCATAATGCATGGAATGAACCGCCCCGCCTATGTGCCAGCCGACACGGTCTGGCATCTCATCTCGATGCGTCCGCAAGGGCAACACGACACCCTGCGCAGCGCAGCGGCGCGTTTGGGTGCACGTACGCTGGCGTTGTCACCCTGGCGGCTGCAGATGCGTACCGACGAGGCCACCCGCGAGCAGCTGAACGCAGCGCGTACATGCGACCGGCTGGTATTCACCAGCCCTGCCGCTGCCGAAGCCGCTGCACGGTTGTTGCCGCTGGCCGAGTTTCCTGCGGGCAGCCTGATCGCCGTTGGCGAAGGCACCGCGCGGGCATTGCGGCGGCGCGGCGCGACGGACGTGCAGGCGCCAACCCGGATGGACAGCGAAGGCCTGCTGGCCTTGCCCGCCATGCAGCAGCTGCGCGGCCTGCGCGTGGCCCTGGTCACCGCACCCGGTGGCCGCGGCGTGATTGCCGCCCAGGTGCGCGAACGCGGCGCCAGCCTGCAACGCATTGATGTCTATGAGCGGCTGCCGCTGCCGGTCAGCAAGGCCACCATTGCCCGCCTGCAGGCACTGCCCAGCCCGTATGTTGTGGCGATAAGCAGCGGTGAAGCGCTGCAGACGGTATTGCCGTATCTGCCACCTGCCTTGTTGCAGCAATGGCAGCAGGCCGCAGCGGTGGCAGCCAGCGAACGGCTGGCCGCACTTGCCACCGCGCTTGGCTTCCACAACGTGAGCCTTGCCGCCGGGCCCCTGCCTGCACAGCTGGCCAGCGCCGCCCACGCCGCGCTTTTCCCTGCCGCAGGCTGAGCCCGCCAGCAACGGCGACTTGCAGGCATGCAGCGCGCGGGCGATGCTTTGCCTGCACCAATTGCGTGGTCACCCTTGTGTCGTGGCCTCGCCCGCCAAGGATGTTGCCCCCCGATGAATGATGTCGCACCCGTTCAACCGCGCCGCCCACTGCGCTGGCTCCTGCCTTTGATTGCAATCGCCGCGCTGGGCGCCGCTGGCTGGTTTGGCTGGCACAGCTGGCAGGTCCGCCAGCAGCAGGCGGACCTGGCCCGCGACAGCGCCATCCAGCAGCTCAGCGCCGTGCAGCAGGGGCTGGAAGCCCTGCGCCGCGACCAGCGCGCCAATGCCCGCAGCATCCAGGACGCCGCCGCCACCAACCGTGTGCTGCGCGACGAAGTACTGGGGCTGAGCCAACGCAACGCCTTGCTGGAAGAAAACCTCGCCCAGTTGGCCGACAGCTCGCGCCAGGGCGCGCAGGCCGTGCGCCGCGAAGAAGCCGAACTGCTGCTCAACCAGGCCCAGCAACGGCTGACCTTTGCCGGCGACCTGGACGGCGCGCGCCGCCTGTATGCGCTGGCCGCCAGCGCGCTGGAGGGCATCGACAGCCCGGACTACCTCAACCTGCGCCAGGCGCTGATCCAGGAGCGCAATGCGCTGGACGCACTGGGCCCGGGCGTGCGCGCCCGCACCGCTGCCCAGCTCGAACAGTGGTCCAGTGAACTTGAACGCCTGCCCGAACACCTGCAGGTGCCGGCCGACAGCCAGCAACCGTGGTGGCAGCAGATGCTGTCGCCGTTGGTACAGATCCGCCCGGCCGACGGCAAGGTATTGGTCGCCCGCTCCGAGCGCATCGCCGCCAATGATTCGCTGCAGATCGAGCTGAGCCTGGCCCGCGCCGCCCTCGAACGCGGCGACGACAAGGCCTGGCAGCAGGCGCTGGGCCGCTGCGATGGCTGGCTGCAGCGGCTGTGGCCGGATTCGCCGCAACGTCAGCAGCGCCGCCGTGAACTGCGCGAAATGCGCGACGTGGAACTGCGCCCCAACCTGCCCGAGCTCGGCAGCACCCTGCAGCAACTGCGCAGCACGCGCACCGCCAAGGACGCACCATGAAGGCTTTCCGCTCCCTGTTGCTGGTACTGCTGGTCGCCGCTGCCGGCATCTTTGGCGCGCAGTGGCTGGGACAGGAATCCGTGCGTGCCCTCGGTGAAGTGATCGTCCGCGCCGGCGACCACGACTACATCGCCACCTTGCCGCAGGCCGCGTTGGCAATCCTGATCGCCGCGTTGCTGTTGTGGCTGCTGTGGTCGCTGGTCAGCACCCCGTTCCGCGCCTGGGCACGGCACCGCCGCAAGCAGGGCCGCGCGCGCCTGATCGATGGCCTGCAGGCACTGGATAACGGCCAATGGCAACGCGCCGAAAAACTGCTGCAGAACGCCGCAACCGAGAAAGCCGTGCGCCCGATCGCGCTGGTCGCCGCAATGCGCGCGGCTGAAGCACGCGAGGACAACAGCAGCGCCGGCCAGCACCTGCAGCAGCTGGCGGACGCCGATCCGCACCTGCATGCGCTCCACAGCGCCGAGCGCTGGCTGCAGCTGGACAAGCCGCTGGAAGCGATCAACGCGCTGGACCTGCCCGCGCTGCAACCGCTGCCGCCACGTGGCCTGTGGTTGCGTACCGAGGCACTGCAACGCGCCGGTCGTGCCGAAGAGGCGTATGGCCAGCTGGGCGCGCTGCGCCAGCAGCAGGTGCTTCCGCCGAGCACCGTTGCCGGACTGGAAACCAAGCTCGCCCTGCAGATGCTCGACGAGGCCAGCGACGTCAATGAACTGGCTGCGCGCTGGGAAGTCCTGCCCAAGTCGCTGCGGGTCAGCCCACAGGCGGTATCGCACTATGCACAGCGGGCGGTGGCGCTGAACTGGACCGACGTTGCCCTGCGCAGCATCGAGCAGACGCTGGACAGCCACTGGGACGAAGCCTTGGTCAGCTTGTACACGCAGCTGCCGGTGGAGAAGTTCGACTCACGCCGCGCCAGCGCACAGCGCTGGCTGCAGTCGCATCCCTCCAGCCCTGCCCTGCTGCTGGGGCTGGCACGC
This sequence comes from Stenotrophomonas sp. STEN023, assembly GCF_056760135.1. NCBI lineage: Bacteria > Pseudomonadati > Pseudomonadota > Gammaproteobacteria > Lysobacterales > Lysobacteraceae > Stenotrophomonas > Stenotrophomonas sp. STEN023. The sequence goes on from NZ_JBRREF010000077.1 coordinate 6,255, forward strand.
ATGGCGGCGGGCCAGGGCCAATGGTCGCAGGCCGAGGAGTTCCTGCACCGGGCCATTGCCCAGGATGCCGGTGCCGATGCCTGGGAAGCACTGGGCGAGGTGTTTGCTGCACAGAATGAGGAAGCGCTGGCCACGCAGTGCCTGCTCAACGCGGTGCGCCAGCGTCGCGGGCAGGCGCCTTCACCGATCCAGCGCCGCGACCTGCGCCAGCAGATCCAGGACCAGGCCGTGGCCGAAGAGCGCGATGCGCATGGTCTCCCGCGTCTGCCGGGTTGAACACCTGCACAAACCCAGCAGCACATTCCGTAACGAGCCGTAATGAACATACCTCCGGATATCCACGCGCGCGTGGTCGCGCTGACCGACGCCATCCTCAATGCCAGCGAAGATGGCGAGGAAGACGCCAGCGCTTCGCTGTATGCGCAGCTGCACGCCTACTGCGATTCAATCGCCGCTGCTGGCCGCGATCATCCGTTCCTGTGGGAAACGCTGGCCGACTTCACCGGCGATGACCATCTCGCCATCGAGCACTACAACCACGCCTTGCTGCTTGCCAGCGCAGCGCAGGCGATCAGCTACGAAGCCTCGATCCATCTGGCGCTGGCCGAACGTCATTCCAACCTGGGCGATGTTGCCGCCGCCCAGCATCACGCGCTTCGCGCAGATGCATTGGCGCAACGTACAGATGACCTGCCGTTGCGCCAGGCCATCAGCCAGTTCCTGCTGGATCACGCGCAAGCGAGCGACGAGGACTGAGCTGGCGCTGCCTGACGTGGGCGAATTTTCTCCCCGGGCTGCTGCGTAGCTCGCTGCCAACCTAGTCGCGGCGATACGGATAGCGTGGCAGGCGCGCCAGGAACGCCGGTGATACACCGCGATATACAGCCAACGACACATCGATCTTCCTGGGCTTGAGTATCTGCATGCCGATCAGGCCCCACAGCACCATCACCAGAAACGTCAGTATCCCCAGGCCGATCACCACGCCACTGTCGAACAGAAAACAGCCGAACAGCGGCACCAGCGACGCCCACGCCATCAGAATGAAGTTCAGCCGCCGCTTGCGATGCGCCGAACACAGACCGACGTTGTGCACCGCCGTCTTGCGCACCGCCAATGCGGCAATCAGATAGACCAGGAAGTGCAGCAGGATCAGCAGATACAACCACGGCGAATGCCAGTAGAACTTGCGTTGGCGGTACTCCAGCGCCGGTTTCCCGCACTTGACGCAGTAGCGCGGCAGATCGCTATGCGGCAGCGCCAGCAGCTGATCACCATCGCGCCAGCAGGTGCCGTTGTCCGGGTTGGTGTTGGCGAGCGGTGGCGGCAAGGCCTCCGGCGCGGCATATGGGTTGAACTCATCCATTGATTACGTCCCCTGTGAGATTCGAACGGGCCGCCTCCCGAGCGACCCGCACCTGCGCCGTTGGCGTGGCGGCGCAGTATGCGGCAACGGATTCTGCCGATGAAAGGTCGATCAGAAGCTTGCCCGTTGAGCCGTCTGGAAGCTGTGCCGCTCAGCGCCGCCCCTGCCGGGGCTTGGCGTCAGCTGCATCACCCTCGGCGGCCGCATCTACAGCCATTCCCCCAGCATAAGCTGCATCAGCTGCTGCATCGGCTGCTGCCGCGGCAGCATCTGCCGCGGCAATGGCCACATCTGCTGCGACGGCCGCTGCATCTGCAGCTGCTTCTACTGCAGCCGCTGCCGCTTCGACTGACGCGTCGGCCGCCGTTGCAGCAGTATCTGCTGCCGCCTGAGCTGCCAGCGCTGCTGCCTCTGGCGAAATATCCGGTGTGCCGGCATTGCGCGCAGTTGATCCCTCGGTCGCCTCTTTGGCTGGAGGCGCATTCGCATCCACCGCCATGGTGTTCATCGCGCTGTTGTCAGCAATCAGCTGCAGCTGCTGTGCGATCTCGGCGACGTATTGGCGACGTGCACGTTCGCGATCCTGCGCAAGCACCAGCCGCTCCGGCAGCGGCTGCAGGCGCTCGAAGCGCGCACGCGCGGCATCGAAGCGCGACAACCTGCGTTCCCATTCGCCCAACAGCATCTGGCAGTACAGCCAGGACTCATCGCGTTCGGCGGCGGCGCGCGCATCAGGGCATTGCTGGGCAACGGCCACTGATGCCGCCTGCACATAACGCGGGTATTGCTCCGGCGATGCCTGCCAAGTCGCGCTCTGCAGCACCCCGGCACGGTCTTTCAGCGGCGCATCGACTGCCTCGAACAGGCGCGCCAGCAACCAGTAGCTGGTTTCCGTGCCGCGCATGCGCTGGTACTCGTCGCTTTCGACCACCGTCGTCAGGCGCTTGATCTCGTCAGCGCTGTAGTCGTCCTTGTAGATGACGAAGCCATTGCCAGGACAGGACACCAGCGGCCACGGCGATTGGATGGCGCCATGCAAACGCCCGTCGAGGAAGTGGCCGAACGCGGTGCCCGAGCCCATTTCCTGCGCACTGAAGCGCTCACCGCCAATCGGGCAGACATGCTCCACTTTCATGAAGGTCATCGCAGCAGCCGGTGCTGCCCATCCTGCCAACAGCACAGCCAAACCAATCGCGATGCGCTTCATGCCCTACCCCCGTCCTTTGGTGAGCAGACAATAGGGGGCCCGGGCCGGGCCCCGCAAGGGCCTTGTAGTGCCGACCCATGGTCGGCAAGGGGCATTACCGGGAAAGCCTCTGCCGAGCATGGCTCGGCACTACAAACAGCGCATCAACGCTCAACAATAGCGACCACTCCGTAGTGCCGACCCATGGTCGGCAAGGGGCATTACCGGGAAAGCCTCTGCCGAGCATGGCTCGGCACTACAAACAGCGCGTCAACGCTCGACGATGGCGACCACGCCCATGCCGCCGGCGGTGCAGATCGACACCAGCGCGCGGCCGCCGCCGCGTGCAGCCAGTTCCTTGGCCACGGTGCCGATGATGCGGGCGCCGGTGGCGGCGAACGGGTGACCGGTGGCCAGCGAAGAGCCCAGCGGGTTGATCTTGGCCGGATCGATGCGGCCCAGCGCTGCATCCAGGCCCAGGCGGTTGCGGCAGTAATCCTCGCTTTCCCAGGCGCTCAGCGTGCACAGCACCTGCGCGGCGAAGGCTTCGTGGATTTCGTAGATATCGAAATCCTGCAGGGTCAGGCCATTGCGCTTGAGCATTTCCGGCACGGCGGTGGTCGGCGCCATCAGCAGGCCTTCGCCATGCACGAAGTCCACGGCTGAAACCTGCGAATCACGCAGATAGGCCAGCGGCTCGTGGCCATGCGCGCGCGCCCACTCTTCGCTGGCCAGCAGCACCGCGGCGGCGCCATCGGTCAACGGGGTGGAGTTGGCGGCGGTCAGGGTGCCGCGGCCAGAGGCCTTGTCGAAGGCCGGCTTCAAGGTGGCCAGCTTTTCCAGCGAGGTATCCGGACGCAGCACGTTGTCGCGCTCGACGCCGCGGAACGGTGCGATCAGGTCGCTGAAGAAACCGCGCTCGTAAGCGGCAGCCAGCTTCTTGTGCGAAGACACCGCCCATTCGTCCTGCGCTTCACGCGAGATGTTCCATTCCTTGGCCATGTCCTCGCAGTGGTCGCCCATGCTCTTGCCGGTGCGCGGCTCGGCCACGCCCGGGAACTCTGGCTTGAGCTCGGAGAACTTGAAGCCCTTGAGCAGGGTACGGATCTTGTCGCCGGTGCTCTTGGCACGGTTGGCGGCCAGCAGGCGCGCACGCAGCTTCTTGCCATAGACGATCGGCACGTCGGAGGTGGTGTCCGAGCCACCGCCGATGCCGGACTCGATCTGCCCCAGGGCGATCTTGTTGGCGACGGTGATGATGCTGTCCAGCGAGGTACCGCAGGCACGTTGCAGGGTGATGCCCGGGGTCAGCGGCGACAGGCCGGACGACAGCGCGGCCTCACGGCCCAGGTTCCAGTCGCTGGGATGCTTGATCACCGCGCCCATCGCTACTTCGCCCAACTGCTGGCCGTGCAGGCCGAACCGTTCAACAAGTGCCCCAAGCGTACGGACCGACATACCGAGATTGCCAACGTCCGAATAAGCGGTGTTCTGACGGCAGAACGGAATGCGGACACCACCGAGGATGGCGACGGGACGAGCGCTGGGCATGCGGGTACCTGACATGGGAAAGAGTGTTCAAAGTGGCCTGCACGCGATAGCAGGCATAATGGCGTTGAGTGTAGCTTCGAGGCCGTGATGGGCCAACCGCGAATCATGAGCAATTCAAACCCCGACGTGAACGCCCTTGGCGTAGTGGCATTGGAACTGGCTGGCGGCGAGCAGCCCGGCAAGGCGGCCCTGGGCTCCGAGCAGGCCGGCGAACTGGCGGCACTGATCGGCCGCGACCTGACCAAGTTGGTCCCGCAGGTCAGCGAACTGGACCTGGTTTTCGCCGCCGCGCATTTCGACCCGGCCGAAGTGCTGCGTCCCGGCCTGCCCATTCATCGGCGCCTGGAAGAACTGCAGATGCGCGCCCCCGGCCGCAACCACGGTGCGCGCCTGCTGGCGTTTGGTGCCGATGCCAACGGCGAGATTCCGCTGCCACTGCAAGCCGACCCGGCGCTGACCGGCGGTGCGCTGCGGCTGCTGCCGTTCGTGCTGGCTGGCGGTGAAGCGGCGGTGCGCGCTGAAGTGCGTGATGCGCTGGAAGACGTGCTGCTGGCCAATGGCATGGCACAACCAGACACCGCGCTGCTGGCACAGAACAGCTTCGCCGCACAGATCGAACACGCGCGCTATTTCACCGTCAACGACCTCGCCGCGATGATGGCCATGCAATATGACAACCAGGGCTTGGCAGATCTGTGGCCAATACTGGAAACGGCGATGTTCGCGCCGAACGAAGAACAATGGCTGGAAGCATCGCCTGAACCGCTGCTGCGCTATGTCGGCGGCGAAGTGCGGATGGCCTTGTTTGATCCGGCCGGCTGGTGCGCGCACTACGCGCAGGACAAGAACGACTGTGATCGCCTGCAGCGCGTGTACGAGCAGTACATGATGCGCCAGCGGCAGATGGCCGCCGTATTGGAAGCGCATGGCATCGATGTGCTGTATGTGCACGTGCATGCCGGACAGGATGCAAAGACATTGCTGGCGCATTGAAGCAAGAAACAGCGCCACCGGGCTACGGCACTGATTTTTTGTGGGAGCGGCGTTAGCCGCGAAGCAAGCGCATCATCAGATGGCATACTCACCAAGAGCTTCAGCGAAGTAAGCTGACTTCGCTGAAGCTCTTGGTGAGTATGCCATCTGATGATGCGCTTGCTTCGCGGCTAACGCCGCTCCCACAAGGGCGTAGCCCAGGCTAGTGCAGGACAACAACAAAGGGCCGCTTGCGCGGCCCTTTGTTGTTGCTGTGTTGCATCTACTAGTTCCTCGTTCCTGGCGACTAGTTCCTGGCTTCAAGGGACCTTGGTGATCACCGCACACGCAAGGCGTGCACCGGCATTACCGGTGGGTTGGGTCTTGTAGTCATCCGGGTCGGCGTGGACGATCAGGCCGCGGCCAACAATGTCGAAACCATCACCAACACCAACGTTGACGTTGCTCGCCACCGGGCCATCGATATGCGCGTTGCCCTGCGCGTCGGCCTTGATGTTGGGCATGTCACCGCCGTGATGCATCGCGGCGCTGATGCTGCCGTGCTCGCTGCTGCCCGGATTGAAATGGCCACCAGCGCTGGTGCCGTCCGGCGCGCTGCAATCGCCCTTTTCGTGAATGTGGAAGCCGTGCTCGCTGTCCGGCTTCAAGCCGGTGATATCGCCGCTGGCGCGCAGCTGGCCATCAACCAGGCTGAAGTTGATGGTGCCGGCGACGGTGCTGTCCTTGGTCGGCTGCAACTGTGCAGTCGCAATCGGCTTGGCCATTTCCGGCGGTGCAGCCGGGTCGGCAACCGGTGTGGTGGCCGCTGCAGCAGCGACGGTATCGGCCGGCGCGGCATCGGGCTCGGCGCCCTTGTTGCAGGCGGTCAGGGCCAAGGCGCTGGCGAGGAACAAGCTGGTATGGATCAATCGCATCTGGGTAACTCCCTTGCTGGTCTGGATCGAATCGGTAGTTGCGTGCTCAGGGGCACGCTCAGCGCACCACACGGATCAGCGCACAGGCGACGCGCGCACCGGCATTGCCGGCCGGTTGGCTGCGGTAATCATCGGCCGAGGCATGTACCACCAGTGCGCGCCCAGCGACGTCGTTTGCAGCACCACCGCCGAGGGTAACGCCGCGAAGATGAACGTCCACGTTTGCCACGCCTTTGGCATCGGCCTGCAGGTTGTCCATGTCGCCGGCATGGTGCGCGCCGGCAGCGGCGCGGCCGTGCTGCTGCATGCCTGGGTTGAAGTGGCCGCCGGCGCTGCTGGCATCCATCGCGCTGCAGTCACCCTTTTCGTGTACGTGGAAGGCCGCCTGTTGGCCGCGCGGCAGGCCACCAATCACGCCGGTGATGTGTACGCCACCGGCTTCCGGCACCAGCGCGAGGCGGCCACTGACCAGGCTTGCCGAGGCCGGCGCCAGATTGGCCTCGGCCATCTTGGCGGTGCTGACCGTGGCCACCGGCAGCGGGGCCTCGGCCTTGGGTGCAGGCGTGGAACCGCAGGCGCTGAGCAGCAGCGCTGCAGCGACGGCGGCGGTAACGGGTAGCAGGATGCGCATCGATATCTCCTTGCAACAGAACGAACAGGCAGGTGCCGCGCTCAACTACCGCGACGACGGCCAGGCCCAAGTTTGCGGGTAACGGTGTTACGGCCAAGTCCGAGCCGGGCTGCGGCATCGGCACGGTGGCCGTCGGTGAAATCCAGTGCCACGTCCAGCAGCACGTTGTCCAGGCGCTCGCGTGCCTCGGCATGCAGGCCACTGGCACCTTCGGCCAGGCGCTGCCTGGCCCATGCCGCCAAGGCCTTGTCCCAGTGTTGTGGGGCGACCGCTGCGGTGCTGCCGGTGGCACGCCCGCCACGGTTCAATGCAGCCTGCACGTCCTCGGCCGATACCGTATCGGCGACCGCCAAGGCAGCCAGGCGCCAGCAGACGTTCTCCAGTTCGCGGACGTTGCCCGGCCATTGGTGTTCGCGCAGCGCTTTCACCGCAGCCACCGACAAGCGCTTGGGCGGCATATCGAGCCGGCGCGCGGCATTGGCAAGGAAGTTCTCGGCCAGTTGCGGCACATCGCCCAGACGCTCGCGCAGCGGCGGCAGTAACAAGCGCACCATGTCCAGCCGGTGCAACAGGTCGGCACGGAAGCGGCCCTGTTCGACCAGCGTTTCCAGATCCTGGTGGGTGGCTGCGACCACGCGCACATCGACGCGGATCAGCTCGCGGCCACCAACGCGGAAGAACTCGCCCTCGGCCAGCACGCGCAGCAATCGCGTCTGCAGCGCCAGCGGCATGTCACCGATCTCATCGAGGAACAGGGTGCCGCCGTCGGCCTGCTCGAAGCGGCCGATGTGGCGCTTGGTCGCGCCGGTGAAGGCACCTGCTTCATGCCCGAACAATTCGCTTTCCAGCAGCTCGGCCGGGATCGCGGCAGTGTTGAGTGCGACGAACGGGCCTTTGGCGCGCGGTGACTCGCGGTGCAATGCGGTCGCCACCAACTCCTTGCCGGTGCCGGTCTCGCCGTTGATCAATACCGACAAGGGCGCCTGCGCGAGACGGCCGATGGCGCGGAACAGCGCGCGCATGGCGGGTGTGTCGCCGATCAGCTGCGGCGGGCCTTCTTCTTTCTTGGCCAGCGCAGGCAGGGCTGCAGGTGCGGGCAGCTCCTCGGCTTCAGGCAGCGCGCGCCTCGCCAGTTCCACGGCATCGTCCAGATCGAAGGGCTTGGACAGGAACTCATGCGCGCCGCCGCGGAATGCGCCAGCGGTGCTCGCCACGTCGGTATAGGCCGACATCACGATTACCGGCAGCTGCGGATGTGCGGTCTTGAGCTTGTCCAGCAACACCAGTCCATCATCACCAGGCATGCGGACGTCGGTGAACAACAGATCCGGTACCGGTTGCAGGGCCATCGCGGCCAGTGCGGCGGCAGCGCTGTCGAAGCCTTCCACCGTATAACCGGCGTCGCGCAGTGCGGTGGTCAATACGAAACGTACCGAGCGATCGTCATCGACTACCCAGACGGTCGCGGCCTGTGTGGACTTATGCATCGCCCGCCTCCGGCGCTTCCTCGGCGGCAGGCAACGGCAGCAGCACGGTGAACACGGTGTGGCCGGGGCGCGAGCGGTAACTCAAGGTGCCGCGGTGCTCACGGGCGACCTGCTGGGCCAGGGCCAGGCCAAGCCCAGTGCCTTCGGCGCGACCACTGACCAGCGGCAAGAACAGGTGCTCGGCCAGTTCTTCCGGCACGCCACGGCCGTCATCGGCCACTTCCAGCCGCAGGGCCAGCGCATAAGGCTGCTCGGCGATGCGCAGGCCGTGCTCGACGCGGGTGCGCAGGGTGACGCTGGTGGCGCCGGCCTGGATGGCGTTGCGGACCAGATTCAACAAGGCCTGGGTGAGGCGGTCGCCATCGCCGGGGAACTCGGGAATGCTGGGGTCGTAGTCGCGCAGCAGGCGCACCGACCAGCCGGCCTCGTTCTCGACCAGACGCAGCACCCGTTCCAGCGCAGCGTGGATGTTCAACGGCGCATGCGGGCGCTGTGGGGCCGGCGACAGCAGCTGTTCCAGCAAGGTATTGAGGCGCTCGATCTCGGCGCCGATCAGTTCGATCAGCTCGCGTTCGTCGGCATCGCGCCCGCTCGCGCGCCGTGCCAGCAGCTGGGCGGCGCCTTTCAGGCCGGCCAGCGGATTGCGCAGTTCGTGGGCCAGGCCTTTCAAGGCCGCACTGAACGCGCCGGGTAAGACCTGCGCAGGGTCGGCACCCTGGAACTCGTCCACCGGATGCGCTTCCAGCAGCCAACCGCCCTGCTCCACCGCGCTCAACCAGCCGTCAGCGAAGCGCGGGGTCTCTCCTGGCAGCGCCAAGGTCAGCCGCGGCAGGCGGGTCAGGTCGGTGGCCGGGTTGGCCAGACGCTGCGCCAAGGCCTCGCCCTGCGCCTCCAGCGACACCAGTGGCTGGCCAAGCAGACGCCGCACGCTCACCCCCAGCCAGCGGCAGAACGCGGGATTTGCCCCTTGGATGCGTCCGTCCACGCCACTCCAGACCAACGGCGTGGCCAGCAATTCCGGGGTGGGCGAGAACTCTACGTCGGTCATTGCACCAATATAGTGCAAAGCAGACCGGTCACTGCTTCTGCTGCAGCAGGGAATAGAGGATGCGGGCGTCTTCGGCGTCGAGTTCGGCGGGCAGGCTGTCGCTGCCACGGAACCGACGGTGGAAGGCGCGCGCAGCGGCAGCGCGGTCATCCAGCGCGTAACCGAAGGCCTGCATCGCCATCCAGCTGTCGAAACCAGCAGGCGCCGCGCCGTGCTTCGGGTCCGGCCACAGGCCGAAGCCGGCTGCGGCCAGCTGCTGCCACGGGAAGTAACGGCTGGGGTCGGCCTTGCGGGTCGGGGCCAGGTCGGCGTGGCCGATGATCTGGCTGCGCGGGATGTTGTAGCGCTTGCAGAGATCATCGAGCAGGCGCAGCAGGCTGGCGATCTGCGGCTGGGTGAACGGGCTGTCGCCGTTGTTGTCGATCTCGATGCCGATCGAAGTGGAATTGAGATCGGTGAAACCGCCCCAGCGGCCACCACCGGCATGCCAGGCGCGTTCGCCATCGGCCACAAGCTGGTAGAGCTCACCATCGCTGCCGACCAGGTAGTGCGAGCTGACCTTGCCACCGCTGTTGGCGCTGCGCAGCGTGTCCAGGCTCTCCTGCACCGAGTCCTGCTCGGTGTGGTGCAGCACGATCAGCACCGGCTGGCGGTCGTTGTAGTTCGGCGACGGCACCCATTGCGCGAGCGGATTGCGCTCCGGTGTGGAGGTACAGGCAGTCAGCGTGGCCAACAGGGCGAGCGGCATCAGCAGTTTGGTCTTCATGTAGGCCATTGCACGTTGCCGGGCGTGGCTTTGCAAGTGCGCTCGGGCATGGAACGACAACTGGACCGATGACGGCGGCGATGTGGCTTGCTTGCATTGGAGGGCCTGCTCAGGGAGTTGGGGAGCCGAGGTGATGCCGGCACGGAACATGCGCTGCATGTTCAAAACGCTTTCCGCTGGGGATGGCTGGCCGATGTGGCTAGGCTATGCAGATGGGTGGTTCGTCAATCTGCTGGAGCGGCAATGCGTGATTCACTGAAACAGAAGATCATTGCGGTCTGCGATGCCAAGATCGCGGCGAAGGGGGCGACGGTTGGGTTGTCGTTCTATGCGTTCTTCGCCAATCGCAATGACGATCCGGCGCTACTGATGGAAGCGGCTACGTGGTGGATATCGATCCATCGGCTGGATCACTTCGAGAAGGCGGAAAAGGTGAAGGCCTTAGTGTTGGCCGAGGGTCTGTAGTGCCGCGCCATGCTCGGCAGTGGCCTTACCGGTAATGCCTCAAAAGCTGCCCTCACCCCAACCCCTCTCCCGCTTTGCGGGAGAGGGGCTTGAAGCGAAAAGCGGGAGAGCGGGAGAGCGGCGTTGAGAGCTTAGGCCTCGTACGCCGATTCGCCGTGGGTGGTGACGTCCAGGCCGGTGCGCTCGGCTTCTTCGCTGACGCGCAGGCCAACCAGGGCACGGACCACCAGCAGGATCACGGCGGTAACCACGGCCGACCACAGCACGGTGAAGCCAACGCTGACCACCTGCACCCACACCTGGTGGCCGATATCCAGGTCAACCTTGGTGCCGCCCAGCGACTGTGCGCTGAACACGCCGGTGAGGATGGCGCCGACAATGCCGCCCACGCCATGCACGCCGAATACGTCGGCAGTGTCGTCGGCCTTCAGCAGGCGCTTCAAACCAGTCACGCCCCAGACGCATACGATGCCGGTGACAAAACCAATCACGATGGCACCGAGCGGACCGACAGTGCCGCATGCGGGGGTAACGCCGACCAGACCAGCCACGGCACCGGAAGCTGCACCAAGCGCTGACGGATGGCCCTTGGTGACGGCTTCGACCAGCGTCCAGCCCAGCACGGCTGCTGCGGTTGCCAGCACGGTGTTGATGAAGGCCAGCGAGGCCACGGTGTCGGCGGCGGCGGCGGAGCCAGCGTTGAAGCCGAACCAACCCACCCACAGCAGCATCGCGCCAATCCAGGTCAGCGGCAGGTTGTGCGGCTTCAATGCGGTCTGGCCATAGCCCAGGCGCTTGCCGACGAACCATGCGGCAACCAACCCGGCAACACCGGCATTGATATGCACCACGGTGCCACCGGCAAAATCGATCGCGCCCATCTCACCGAGGTAACCACCACCCCATACGATATGCGCCATCGGGATGTAGCTCAGGGTGAACCACAGCGCCGAGAACAACAGCACCGCGCGGAACTTGATGCGCTCGGCGAAGGCGCCGACGATCAGCGCGGTGGTGATGCCGGCGAAGGTCGACTGGAAGGCGACGAACAGGAAGTCCGGCAGGCCGGCGATCGGCGTATTACCCACCGAGTCCGGGGTGAAGCCCTTGAGGAAGGCGAATTCGGTGAAGGAGCCGAAGAACTGGTTGCCCGCACTGAACACCGCGCTGTAGCCGTAGGCCACCCACAGGATCAGCACCAGCGAGAACACCACCAGCACCTGGCTGAGCACCGACAACACGTTCTTGGCACGCACCAGGCCGCCATAGAACAAGGCAAGGCCCGGCACCACCATCATCAGCACCAGCAAGGTGGCAGTGAGCATCCACGCCACGTCGCCCTTGTCGAAGCTGGGTGCGGCGACTGCTTCAGCTGCAGGTGCGGCGGCTGCATCTGCAGCCGGCGCGGCTGCCACTTCAGTGACAGTGGCAGGCGGCGCCTGCGTGTCCTGTGCCCAGGCACTGCTGGAAAACATGCCCAGCAGCATCGCGGTGAGCATGAAAGACAGGCACAGGCCTCCGAGCCGGGCTTTCAACCCGGTGAAAAATTCCGTTCGCATTGTCGACTCCGGTTATGGGGGTGGAACCTGCCAGCGACCTGTTGTCACCTGGCGGTCGCTGCCGCCGGAGGACGGGTCGGTAGCGGGTTCTTAAAGCGCGTCGGCGCCTGTTTCGCCGGTGCGGATACGCACCACTTGTTCAAGCGCGGTAACGAAGATCTTGCCGTCACCGATCTTGCCGGTGCCAGCTGCGCCCTGCAGGGCTTCGATCACCGCCTCGACGTTGTCGTCGGTGACAGCGGTTTCAATGCGGATCTTGGGGAGGAAATCGACGACGTATTCGGCGCCACGGTACAACTCGGTGTGGCCTTTCTGCCGCCCAAAGCCCTTGACCTCGGTGACGGTGATGCCGGAAACGCCTGCGGCGCCCAAGGCTTCACGCACTTCGTCGAGCTTGAATGGACGGATGATCGCGGAGATTAATTTCATGCGCATGTCCCGATGTGGAGGAGACCGGCCTGCGGCTGCGGGCCGGCATCGTGTCTTCCACCGGCCGATGGGTGGCCGCTGGCTGTTGCGCCGAACGCATCATGGGCTTGGCTGTTGCCACCGGCATTGCTGCCGGCGACCGCAACCACGCGGGAGGGAGGAATGGCCCATGCCGCGCGCTCGGATTCTCTTGCCCCTGCAGGTGTGCTGCTGGCTGTTGCTTCGCCTGTGTGCTCCCCAGCAACAAAGGCGGCGGCGATGAACGCGGATGGGAGGGGGAGGGTCCACGCCACCGCCGCCTAAAAACAGCTAGTAACTACACCTGGTGTTGCCGGCGGCCAGCGCGATGCGATGGCCGCCGTTACATCAGCTTGTTGACTCAGCTTGCGTAGTACAGCTGGTATTCGAGCGGGTGGGTCGCTGCGCGGAACGCAGTGACTTCCTTCATCTTCAACGCGATGTAAGCATCGATGAAGTCGTCGCTCATCACGCCGCCGGCCTTGAGGAACTCGCGGTCCTTGTCCAGCGCTTCCAGTGCCTGGTCCAGCGAGGAACAGACCTGCGGAATCAGCTTCTCTTCTTCCGGCGGCAGGTCGTACAGATCCTTGTCGCTCGGTGCGCCCGGGTCGATCTGGTTCTTGATGCCGTCCAGGCCGGCCATCATCAGCGCGGTGAAGGTCAGGTAGCCGGACTGGATCGGATCCGGGAAACGCATTTCGATGCGGCGTGCCTTCGGGTTGGACACCCACGGAATGCGGCACGACGCCGAACGGTTGCGGGCCGAGTACGCCAGCATCACCGGTGCCTCGAAGCCCGGGACCAGGCGCTTGTAGCTGTTGGTGCCGGAGTTGGCGAACGCGTTGATCGCACGGGCGTGCTTGAAGATGCCGCCGATGTACCACAGCGCCATCTGGCTCAGGCCGCCGTAGCCGTCACCGGAGAACAGATTGGTGCCGCCCTTGGCCAGCGACTGGTGCACGTGCATGCCGCTGCCGTTGTCGCCGACCAGCGGCTTGGGCATGAAGGTGACGGTCTTGCCATTGCGGTGGGCGACGTTCTTGATGACGTGCTTCATGCGCTGCAGTTCGTCAGCCTTGGTCACCAGGGTGTTGAACTTGGCGCCGATCTCGCACTGGCCGGCGTTGGCCACTTCGTGGTGGTGCACTTCGACCTCGATGCCGACCTTTTCCAGCACCTTGCACATCTCGGCGCGGATATCGTGCAGCGAATCGGTCGGCGGCACCGGGAAGTAACCACCCTTCACCGCCGGACGGTAGCCGGTGTTGGTGCCGTCGTAGCTCTTGCCGGTATTCCAGGAACCTTCTTCGGAGTTGATCTTGTAGAAGGTGTTGCCCATGTCATTGGCGAACTGCACCGAATCGAAGATGAAGAACTCCGGCTCCGGGCCGAAGAACGCCAGATCGGCGATGCCCGAGGATTTCAGGTACGACTCGGCGCGCTTGGCGATGCCGCGCGGGCAGCGGCCGTAGCCCTGCATGGTGGCCGGGTCGAGCACGTCGCAGGTCAGCACCAGGGTCGGGTCGGCGTAGAACGGGTCAACGTAGGCGCTGTCAGCGTCCGGCATCAGCACCATGTCCGACTCGGCGATGCCCTTCCAACCGGCGATCGAGCTGCCATCGAACATCTTGCCTTCTTCAAACAGGGTCGGTTCGATGATCGAAGCCGGGAAGGTCACGTGCTGCTCGATGCCACGCATGTCGACGAAACGCAGGTCGATGAACTCGATCTGGTTGTCCTTGATCAGCTTCTCAACGTTTTCCAGGGACATCGGGTGAAACCTCGGATGGATGAAGAATGTGTGTATTAAAGCAAACCCCGTGCCAACTTTTTAAACGCCGTAAGTACATGATTTAAATAGGCAATTGTTGCACTTGCACCTTTATGTGCGCACCACATTGGTGCAACTAGTGCGTCATGCACCGTTCGGGTGCGAAATGCACAATGGACTATGCTGTGCTCGACTCCTCTCAATCCGCTTCCATGTCCGACCTGCTCTCCGCCCTGCTCCTTGGCATCCTCGAAGGCCTCACCGAATTCCTCCCGATCTCCAGCACCGGCCACCTGCTGATCGCCCAGCATTGGCTGGGTGAGCGCTCGGATTTCTTCAACATCATCATCCAGGCCGGCGCCATCATCGCCGTCACCCTGGTGTTCCGGCAGCGGCTGTGGTCGCTGGCCACCGGCTTGCACCAACGCGAGAACCGCGACTACGTGATAAAGCTGGGCGTGGCCTTCCTGGTCACCGCGCTGGTCGGCCTGCCGGTACGCCTTGCCGGCTGGGAATTGCCCGAAACCGTTACCCCGGTAGCCTGGGCACTGGTCATCGGCGGCATCTGGATGCTGGTCGCCGAGCGTTTTGCCGCACGCATGCCCGACAGCGAGACGGTTACCTGGAAAGTAGCCATCGCCGTTGGCCTGGCGCAGGTGGTGGCCGGGGTCTTCCCCGGCACCTCGCGTTCGGCCGCAGCCATCTTCCTGGCCATGTTGCTGGGCCTGAGCCGGCGCTCGGCGGCCACCGAGTTCGTTTTCCTGGTCGGCATCCCCACGATGTTCGCCGCCAGCGCCTATGCCTTCCTGGAACTGGCCAAGGACGGCAAGCTCGGCAGCGAGAACTGGACCGACGTCGGCGTCGCCTTCGCCGCCGCCGTGGTCACCGGTTTCATTGTGGTCAAATGGCTGTTGAGCTATATCAAGCGTCATTCCTTCAGCGGCTTCGCCCTGTATCGGATCGCCTTGGGCATCGGCCTGCTGTTGTTTTTGCCTGCTGGAAACTGAATGCGTCACTGCGGAGTTGACCCCGGCGTCCGCGCCGGCCCGTTTATCGCCCTGAATCTTTCCACGCTCCCAAGGAGTTCCAAATGAAGCGCATCCTCCTGTTGGCCCTGCCGTTCGCCCTGATGACCGCCTGCAGCAACCCGCCGGCCGCCAAGGACGCCACCGATACGGCCGCTCCTGCAGCCACTGCAGCCGCCGCCGCGCCTGCCGCTGCAACGGCGAACATCGACGCCAGCCAGCTCGGCGCCAACCATTGGCTGCTGGACAACGCCGTGGACGCGGGCGGCAAGCGCATCGATGGCCTGTTCGTGCAGGCTGACAAGCCGCTGACCCTGGACTTCAAGGACAACCGCCTGTCGGTCAGCAATGCCTGCAACAACATCGGCGGCGGTTACACGCTGGACGCCGGTGCCCTGACCGTCGGCAACCTGATGTCCACCAACAAGGCCTGCCAGGGCCCGCTGATGGCGGTCGACGGCCTGATCAGCGAGCGCCTGCAGGGCAAGCTGACCGTGCGTGCGCTGGATGCCTCGGCACTGACCCTGGTCACCGCTGCCGGCGATGTGCTGAGCTTCCGCGCCGAGCCGACCGCCGAAACCCGCTACGGCGGCCCGGGCGAGACGGTGTTCATGGAAGTTGAGCCGCAGACCAAGCCCTGCCCGCACCCGCTGATGAAGGACGCCACCTGCCTGCAGGTGCGTGAGGTGAAGTACAACGAGCAGGGCCTGGAACAGGGCAAGCGCGGTGAGTTCACCAACTTCTACGGCAACATCGAGGGTTATACCCACGAGCCGGGTGTGCGCAACGTGCTGCGCCTGAAGCGCTACCAGATCAAGAACCCGCCGGCAGATGCACCGTCGCAGGCCTATGTGCTGGACATGGTGGTGATGTCGGAAATGGCGAAATAAGCCATCAGCGTTGAACAAACAGAAAGGGCGCCGCGAGGCGCCCTTTCTGTTTTGCGGGTTTGTAGGAGCGGGGGGGGGGGGGGGGGGGCGGGGGGGTGGTAGGGAGGGGGTGGGGGGGGGGGGCGGGGGGGCGCAAACAAGAGAAGCACGA
>NZ_JBRREF010000078.1:0-22256 GCF_056760135.1 Stenotrophomonas sp. STEN023
CCGAACCGCCTCGATCTTGAACTCATCCGTATAACGCTTCGTGCTCATAACCACCTCCGCCTAAGCCATAGTTTATGGCTGCGAGGTGTCTACGAAATCCTGGGCGATTCAATCTGATACGTCTTCTCTCGTTTTCTAGGGACGAATGCACCGGGAATTGGGGGCGGCACTTGGATTCTACTCATTGGCCTAAGGCGGCGGCCCTAATGTTGAGCCGCATCAGGGTAACCTGCTATGCGGGTTGTCGGGTGTATGTGGCATGATTGGGCCAAGGGTTTGGTTATTTGGAAGTTGTCTTTCAATGGAGATGTCATGGCAAGTCGTAGTGAGATTTTTGATTTTGTAGTGCGCACGTATTACGGGGACGACAGGAGTGCAGCGGCTAAGACTGGCTACTCCGAAAATTCAATTGCCCAATGGCGGACCGGAGGTCGCATACCTCAGCGTTCAACCATTGAGTACTTCATAAGCGTTGCGTTCGTTCCAGAATTCAAAGTTATTCAGGAGTTTTGGCCGTTCGACAGTTCGAAGCCACTTCTTGCTCAGCTAAGGAATATGTTGGGAGAGCACAAGAGCGACGCAGGGATCTACGCTTTTTATGATTCTCTTGGCAATCTTTTGTACGTTGGGAAAGCGACAAAGCTACTTGGCGAAATCAAGTCGGCTATCGGTCGGAGAATTGACGTTTCATTTCCAAAAGGTGTAAAGAACAAGCCTGAGACACGCAGAGAAGTTGTTCGTTACATATCTGCCTATGATGTCGGGACCAGCTCGTTCGATGACTACCCGAAGCACGTTGAATCGCTCTTGCTCCGCATATCTAAGCCACCGTTCAATAAGAACATTGGCTCCCTTGATCGTGCTCGTAAGGAGCCGACCGAGACTTAGCGGTTAATTTAGTTAGAAGCCATCTTCGGTTTGCTCAGACCAGAGCCGTCCCGCACGCATCAACTGTGTTGATGCTTGGTACGAGCGCTGATAAGGACTCCCGCAAGCACTATGGCTGCGGCCAGCCCTTGGAGTGCGGTCACTTGCTCAGATAAGACGGTGGCTCCCATTCCAGCGGCAAGGATTGGAACCGTGAGCTGCAGGCTCCCTGGGGCCATTCGGCTTAGAAATCCTCGAATCCAGTACCACAGTGCGTAGGCCAGACCCGAAGCGAGTGCTCCTGAGCATACGGCGTAAAGCGTGCCAACCAGATCAAGCTGCAGCTTGCCAAGTACGAAGGGAGCAATAGCCACGCACAGTACGCTTGCCATCAAGAGATTCTCGGCAGCCTGCGCAGTAACATCCTTGCTTGGAACGACCAATGAGTAAGCATCCCCATGCGAGACCAGCGATGGCCATCAGCGCGGCAGGCACCATGGGAGGCGCACTCACTGAGGGTCCGAGGAACAGAGCAAGCCCGGCAAGGGCCAATGCTGGGCCCCATGGGCTTGATCTTTCCCCGCGGAGGTAGCCTGCTCCGACCATCAGCAGCTGCGCGCACGCAAACAAAATCAGTGCTCCTGTAGCAGCGCCGATTCCTCTGTAAGCGTAAGAGAATGCCAGCGCGTACACGACCAGAAGCGTCCCGTGTAATGACCCACTTAAAACCTGCTCAGGTATTAGTTTTCCCCAAAGGAGACACCGATGAATGAAGTGATGGAAGAAGAAATCAAGCGCTGGACGGCCCGGCGCAAGTCGGCACTGGTCCTTGAGATCATCCAAGGCAAGACCACGGCAGCTGCGGCGAGCCGGCAGTTCGACCTGACCCCTGCGGAAATTGAAAGCTGGGTCGAGGACGGTAAGCGCGGCATGGAGAACGCACTGAGAGCCAAGCCTGAGGATGTGCGCGAGCAGTACGAGCGCCAGCTCAAAGGTCTGTAGGAGGCTTACGGCGAGGCGATGCTGGAAATCCGTGCGCGAAAAAACTGGCTTCCCTGCTGGGAAAGGACGAGAGCTGATGCGCTCGGTCCAGCAGGGCCTGAAGGATGAAGGCTTCGTGGTGCCGATGACCAAGTTGTGCCCCTGGTTTGAGGTGGCACGGCGTACGACGTACTACAAGCTCACCCGGGCGCTGGCGAGCGTCAAGCCCGAACTGGCCACGCCGATCAAGGAAATGATCGAGGCAGAGCCGTAGTTTGGCTACCACAGCGTGGCCGCGTTGCTTGGGATGAACAAGAACACGGTGCAGCGGATTTTCCAGCTCAAGGGCTGGCAGGTCCGCAAGCGGGCGTTGGGAAAACGTCCGCGCATCGAGGCGAAGGGTCTCCCGCGCTGAGTTTCCAGATCAGCGTTGGGCAACGGACCTGTGCCGCGTATGGGGCGGCAAAGACGGTTGGCTCAGTTTGGCGCTGGTGATCGACTGCCTACCAGGCAACTGCTGGGCTGGCATCTGTCGCGGACCGGACGGACCGGCGCCGCGTCCGTCGCCTTGGAGCAGGCACTGATCACGCGCTACGGCACGCTGGGCCGCGTGCGGGAGCCATTCCTGCTGCGCTCGGATAACGGTCTGGTCTTTACCAGCCGCGATTACACCCGCTTGGTGCGCAGCTACGGTCTGAAGCAGGAGTTCATCACCCCGGACTGCCCACAGCAGAACGGGATGGTGGAACGCGTGATCCGGACATTGAAAGAGCAATGCGTGCACCGGCATCGCTTCGAAAGCCAAACCCACGCCCTGCGGTTGATTGCTGACTGGATCGCCTTCTACAACCAACAGCGCCCGCACCAGGCGCTGAAGATGATGACCCCAGACGCGGCTTACGCCGCTACATTAACCGCATGACCTGAGCAGAAAGCGGTGGGTCATTACAGGTGACCCCGAACCGATTGGCGATCTAGATTGACGGGCGACTCCCTCAGATATAACCAAAATCCCGGTTACACTAAGAAATCCAGCACACGCTCATCTATGGACCAAGGTTGTCGATCAGGCTTTCGACGGACGATGGCTCGCACTGAACTGTTGCGGCGTGACGGTCATTAATCTCGACGTCGACGCCCGCTTCCCGGGCGCCACTCTCACTGATCCGGTCGAAGATGCTATAGACCGTATTTCCTGTAGGAATTCTAACCGTGTCCATCGACGAGGTTCGTGCCACTGACACCATGCTGTGGGGGACAGAGAGGTTCATCTCGGACTTCTCCGTACGTCGCGCGAAGATGTAACGCAGTGCTGAGCCGGAATCGCACAGCGTTACCTCCTTCTGGTTTGTGGTGGTGCAGCTGAAGATCCGTCGCTCAGCATTTGTGCATGTCGTCGCGTCAGTTGATAGCGACGAGTGCACAGGCTCCGCAGGTGACTGAATGGAACCAGCATTGGAAGGTGCCATGCACTGGCCAGACTCACATATCCGGTCACCCTTGCAGTCAGCATCCTTTCCGCATTGCGAGAAAGCGGGTTCTTGCAAGGGAAGCTGAGAATCCTGCTGAGGCGTTGCAGGGGGCTTGGCAAGTGCCGGATCGGGTAGGCCTGCCGGCTGGTCAAGCCCAAATGCGCGCCTCATTATGAAGGCGGCTTCTTTACCGACCCCGCAGCTCTCAAGCGCGTCCACCATTGCCCCATTCCATTCCCGGTCCGGGAGCTTCTCGACTCGAACATAGTCGTCGATTTGGCTGCTGCTGAACTTGCCTTTCAGCTCCTTGTACGTGCACGAGCACAGTTCCTTCGGGATGCCCTGAGCGGTACAGCTGGCCACATATCTGCTTCGCGACTTTCCGTCGCATGCCACAAGCAGCATCGAGACGATCATTGCCATGAGGATGATTGTTGCGTTCTTCGCCATGTAGTTCACTTCTTCGATGCCAAGACCAGACCGAGTACGCCAAGCAGTACAATGCCGCCGAGTATCTTCCCCAGCGACGGGAATATAATTGTAGGCCAGATGATTGACTTGCCCAGGTTGTATGCAAAGCCCCTGTAAGCGTCGTCGCCCCACCAGTTCCCGTAGAAAGCGAAGATGATTGCAATGATGAAATAAAGTGCGGCCAGTTTCTTCACGGTCATTCCTTGAATTCGAAGCAGTCATTTATTGGCACTAGGCGATCCACTCAAGAAGCGCGCTCTCGATATCGTCATCGATGTCATCCAGAAACCCGGGAATGGCATTCGTGGGCAGATATCTGTCTGTTGCCTCGTGCATGAAACCCAGGAACTCGTTGCCGAAAGCGGTCACTGGGTAGAGCTCCATTAGTGCGGGCGAGCGGATGGAATGCTCGAACTCATCAATCAGGCCGGAGGCATCCCTTTCTGATATCAGGAGCTTGTATCGGCCCCATCTGCGCATGAACTCGTTGAAGAATCCCGACTTCCTCAGCTCTTGCTGGATGGTTTCCATCTTGTGGAGACCTCGGATCTCACTGAAACCACTGACCTCGATGATGCATTCGATCAGCAGGGTGGTCGCGGTAGCTGCTGCAATCTCATCCGCATACTCACGCCCGTCAGGGATATTTGCTCTGATCAAGTGCTCAGCGGCAGCGGTCGAGTAGATAAGGAGCTCAAAGCGAATGGCGTCGCTCATCCAGAGTGAGCGCAGTTCGCGAGGAACACCGCTCTCCGATTCGATCCATTCTGCAAGCGACAGGGAGATCGGCAGAAGCCGGCTGGCGAGCTGCAGGACCGCTTGCTCCGCTCCTTGAGTAGTCCTGATCCTCCTGTCTATGTTTTGCTCAAAGCTCTTGTAGTAGCCCTTTTCCAGCAGCGTGAGGGCTTGGTGCCCTGTTCCGGCAGAAGCCGGGCGCTTGTGCTTGGTCTCGCGCGGCGCATCGGCGTGGCGCTGCTGACAAAAGGCATTGAAGAAGTCAAAGAACTGATGGACTTCATCTGAGTCCGGCACGTTCAGTTTGCCAAATTCCTGCCCGTTGACCGTGATCCTGCTCTTATAAGCCTCGATGCTGCCGATTTTTTCCACCTGGACCGAGCAGGGGGATTCGAAGACCGCCTTGAACCTGAGCTCTTGCTCCGTGATAAGCACACCCTCTTTAGCACTCCCGAAGACGGTGTCGTCGATCAGCGCGATGACATTACGGGGGTTCAGCCCACGGCCATAGCTTTCCAGGGCGCCACCCAGCTTTTTCTGCGGGATGTTGGGAGCGACATGTATCTTCTGGAAGAACTCATTGTCCGGTACATACCGTTGAAGAAAATCCAGCAACGGGCTGCGCTCGTCCGGCTCGGGAATGGGCGGTGGTGAAGCTGCCGGCTTGGCAGATTGCTTCCCACGCTGTTGATCAAACCGTGCTCGCTCACTCTTATCCTTCAGGATGGAGTATGCCGCGTTCAGTTCCTTCATTTTTTCCGTGGCCCAGGCGAGGGTTTCGGAATCGGAACTGGCGTAACGATCCGGGTGATACTGGCTCCGCCGCCCCTTGTACGCGAGGTCGATTTCATCGATTGACGCACTGGGACGGATTCCCAGTACTTCGTAATAATCCTTTTCCAACATGCATCCCCCTGATGCTTCCTTTCTCGCTTTTGGCGCTTCGTCAAAAGCATTCGAGAGAATAGCATCGATGATGAATGGGGGAATATTCTTTTTTTCGAGAGGGTTCCCCCCGTCCGCTAACACGGATACTTCAATTAAGCACCATGGTGGGGCCTACGCCAGCCTCACCAGCGCAACGTCCACCTGTGAACTTTCAGGGCTTAATCGGAGTGCGCCAACGTTCAAGCTTTCCTTGCCCCGTGTGGGGCTAACAAGGAGACGAATATGGCAAAGGGTAATGGTGGGTCGGCTGGGAAGGCCGGTGGTGGCTCGAAGGGCGGCTCGACTGCCGGCGGCGCTCGAGGCTCCGCTGGGTGGCCGTCGACCAAGCCTGGGATGCCGTCTGGCGGCAACCGCAGCAACGCCCCTGCGAAGCGCTGACTACGGATCGATCAGCCAAGCTGGGGGCGGTGGGCCTGTCGACGGGGCCGGGGGTGGGTAGCGGTGTCTATGCCGCTCCCACCATCCCAGATAGGCCTCCCGCCAACCCGTGCGGTCCATGTGGCCCGCGGTGGTTGGGTGGTCTGGCAGGAGTAGGCTCAACAAGAGTGCGGCCACCAGGTAGGTTTCAAGCAGGTCCGCTTGGTCATCGAGATCAGACGCCTTCGCCTTGTGGGTCCAGAGTTGGGTGTGGACCAGTGTTCTGAATAACTTTCGAGTTAGCTGGGCCTTGCCACTTCTCAAGCCGCGAACGAACCGATCGCCCTCGCCAAGCCGTGTCCCTGATAGATCTGCCTGGGAGCCCATGTCCGCGATAGGGAGCGGGCGCTCAGGCCAGCGGCCCTCGCGCAAGTAGTAACCGACGGCGCCAATGAAATCTACGAGGCGCGCGGTAGGGTCAGCCGGGGTATGGCGACGCCGATGAGTTGGTCCAGGCGGTGCCAACAGCACTGCAAATCTGGGGAGGCCCGCCAAGGCGTCTGGCACCCCGGTCCGTCCAATCCAATGCCCGATTTCGTGGTCCACTGCAGCCAGGAATGACAGCGCCATGTTGGCGCGCCGGTTCAGGGCCAGATTGAAGGCGGCCCGCTCAGGTGCGGTCAGCTCCAGCGTGGGACCTCGGATACCCGCCACCGCCAACGTTGCGCAGTAGGCAGGCCCAAGCTCTGACTGCGGGCCTATCTCGTCGAAAAAGCCGGACACGTCTGTGTCCGACAACTGGCATAGCCGTTTGTCTGACGCATCGAACATGGCGACCAGTTCTCGGGTTGGTGGTGACGTATGCTCGTTGAGCAAACCTAGCCCGTAGAGCATGATGGCCGAGTGTCCCTGGGGGATTTCCTCTTTGAATCCTCGAAATTCGGCGTCTGGGACGCCGCGTTTCTGGAGCATGCGCAGCAGTAGCGAGTCCGAATGTGCTTCGACTTGCTCGCGCTTGGCCATGAAGGCTGCGTAGCCACGTCCTCGACGATAGTTCATGTGGTTCAGGCCCGTGGCGTACTCGAAGAACGCAGCGGGGGCCATGCCCACAAGCTTGTGAGCAACCTCGATATGGAGAGCGAAGAGCATTGCCTATCTCATGCTACCAGTGGAAGGGCGAAATCAGCCCATGCTTGCATCATGGGGCGTCGCTGCTCCAGCGGATGAGTGCGGTGATAGGCGGATTCGACTCTCTTGGGGGGACTTCGCGTCATATTCTCCTCAACGAACCCACTCCGGAAAAATGAACGAAAAAATACGAAGACGTCCGAGAAAAAACTCTCCTGGGAAAACCTAGGTACTGTTTACGATCCAGATTTTCCGAGCCCCCACTTTTTTACGAGTACGATGGAGAGCGAGAAGTTCTACCAGGGGAGATGGTATCTCATGCCATTCTGCTCTGGCACGAGCAAATGCTTGCAATCCCCTTGACGATACCAGCGATTTTCGGGAATTTGCGGCGTCGTTGTTGGATCAGGATAAGCTGCCGGCGATGCGCCACAGACCCGTGCTGTGTATGGGGGAGGGAAAGACGGGTCGCTCTGCATGGCGCTGGTGATCGATTGCCATACCCAGCAACTGTTGGGTTGGCACCTGTCACAGACCGGCAAGGCCAGCATCACCTCCGCCACGTGGATGCAGGCGCTGAGTACGCGCTCATTATTGGACTCTGGGCGTCACCCGACCGTTAGCTGGTGTCCGTAGCGAGCAGGCACCTCTTAAGCGACTGTCGTGAAGCTTTCGTTTAACGGTCGGTCGCGTTGCGTCGTTCCCGATACCACGCTCCGAACTGTCCATTGTGCATGAATCGACGCAACTCGAATTGTCCCGACTCGTGAATGACGTGACGCCAGCGGGAGCAGCCGTACTTTTGTGGCGTTTGCTGAGGATGGTGTTCGGTAATCCATCGCGTGGCAGCATCAAGATTTGCCCAGTCGTCGATGGAAAGTGTATGGAAAGCTTCCCTCAACGCTCCGACAATACCCGCTATGGGCCAATGAATCTCACCGTCGGGTGCAATTCCATTGACGACCATTTCGTGAAATTGTGTTGATTGCACCAACTCGGCAGCGGCTTTTCTTGCCTCATCCATGTAGTCAGAAAACGTGACCAGTTGTTCGAAGTGCCGGTCGATCTCTGCGTATGAACGGCTCAGCGCGCCCTGGGCTTGAAGGCAACCGTCAATAGTCCAGAGATCATGTAAGTCGATGAAATGGTGCACCAGTGTATTTCGTAGTGTCACCAGCTCGCGCAGTTCCGTCTTGAGGGCCTCGTGACGTTCGGTTGGCAGTTTGAGCTGCATCCGGAAGCTGAAATGGATTGAGCCTTCAGGTTGCTTGTGTGTGTCGTCGGATAGTTCGCAACCTTCTTTCAAGATGTAGTCGCCCATTAGGCGGCCGATCAACGTACCTAGCGTCTTGTCGCTAGTCTCTGCCCTTCGGGCGTCTAAAGCATACGGGAGCATCTCAGATGTTCCAGACAGCTTCTGGAATGCGATCATTGCCTTCAGCAGGCGCTCGTACTGTTGCAAACGCAAGAGACAACGGCCCAAGAGCCGTTGTACTTCGCGTTGCGGTCCTGAGATGTCAGATTGGTCGGGGACAGCCATCGGGAATCCGGGCGAAAGTGCTAGAAGCGGTTAGGTAACGATATCGTTTGAACTGAAAGATGTGGGACTAATCTGAACGCTATGCTGCACCAAGCGCTTTCGACCCAAAGCGAACATCCGCCTGAGCGCAGGCTCTGGACTCCGCGGGGTCCGGTTATTCATCGGCTTGTTAGCCGGACCCAGACGTCCTAGTATCGAGCCGCATCAAGGGGATTGCCCCGCCATACGGTGCGCTGTGGATAAGTTGTATAACCGGACCTAGGGATCCGGCTATTAGGTAGTTAGACCTCAAATGAGAACTCAATGAGCCTTCGCAACTTCCACGTCGACTCAAGCGTTACTGATGCCCAGCTACTGAAGCGGGCTGAGGCGCTCTATAAGAATTTTGTTGGCTCTTTCCGGCAAGCGGCCGCGAATGGGCACTTCACATTCGGTGGCATCACACTCCACGACCGCGATCTAAACCGCGTCCATTCCATCGTTACCGAGATTGACGCACGCCGTTTGTTCTACGCTTGCGGCGAAGACGAGTCGCCTCAGGATGCTATGCAAAGCCTCTACGAAGCGCGCAAGGTGATCATGCAAGAGACCAAGGGCGTTTGGGCCGATCCGTCCTGCGAACGTCTCATTCAAGAGATAACAGCCACTCTCAGCGAGCACTGCACCGCAGCAGAGAAGCTGGAAAATGCAGGTGGAGACGTGTGGTCACCTGACAGGGTCAAGTTCATGATGGTCATGACCGAGATGCGTTTGGGAACCTGGTTGCTGGTTGCAGCTCTCAAGAAGAAATTCGGCTCAATTATTCAGCCTCGCAATCTGCCGATAGACCTCGAGAACCTTGTCCAGGCAGGTGAGGTCTAACAATCATTCAAGCCGACGCCGCTTCGCGGCGCGGCTTAATTCAGGTGTTAGCAGTCACAGGGGGGAATTGTGGCATACGAGTTGAAAGACAGGCTTGTGGTTGGCGTTGCATCAAGCGCTATGTTTGATCTGACTGAATCAGACAAAATTTTCAGGAGTCAGGGGGAGGAGTCGTATCGACAGTATCAAGAGGCTCATAAGAACAACCCGTTGAGTGAGGGGGTCGCCTTCTCATTCATCAAGCGCCTGCTCACACTCAATGACCTAAGTCCAGCAGGTACAGGGCCATTGATAGAGGTTGTCTTGCTCTCACGCAATGATCCAGACACGGGGCTTCGCGTGATGAAGTCCATCGAACATCACGGATTAGGAATAACTCGTGCGATCTTTCAGCAAGGCGTGTCTCCATACGACTACATCCCCGCCCTGAATATTTCGTTGTTCCTTTCATCCAACCAGAGCGATGTTCTTGAAGCCATCGCCAAGGGTTTTCCAGCCGGCTACGTGATGGAATCAAAGAAGATTGATGACCCTCAAGACAAAACCTTGCGGATCGCATTCGACTTTGATGGTGTAGTGGCTGATGACACTGCTGAGACCGTTATGCAGCAGACGAAAGACGTCTTAAAATTCCACGACCATGAGACTGCCAACGTAATGGAGCCACTCGGCGGTGGTCCACTCAAGGAATTCTTGCTTAAAGTTTCAAAGATACAGAAGGTCGAAGAAGAAAAGCGAAAAGAAGATCCGGGCTATAAGAATCGTCTTCGCGTATCTATTGTCACGGCAAGGAATGCGCCTTCCCATGAGCGGGCTATCAATACGTTGAAGAGTTGGGGAGTCATGGCGAATGATGCATTCTTTCTTGGAGGAGTAGAGAAGAAGCTTGTCTTGGACGTTCTACAACCGCATATCTTCTTTGACGACCAATCCGGGCATCTTGCGACCGCAAGCGAAGTGGCTCCATCAGTCCACATTCCTTTCGGCATCACGAACAAACCAAAAGATTGAATGCTAACAGTTCATTCAAGCCGACGCTTCTCCGCGACGCGGCCGAACTCAGGCATCGATGTTCGCTTCTGGCCGTAAGCGGACACCTCGTCCCGTCAATAATTCGATCTCCGGTTTGGCTGCTTGGACGAGAGCTAGAACAGAAGGAGGCTAGCTAATTATTTCCGGACAGACCTCAGATCCAGTCGCGCCGTAGATGTGTCACTTTAGTGCCTACGCTACAGAGCTACTCAAAGGAACTGAAGGCCAATATTGTTGCTAAGGTAAGAGAGTGAGCCTTTCACCATGTCTGGCAATCCTATCGAAGTCTTCCAGAGTGAGCTTGACGAGGCTTGTGGGGAACGTGGCTACGAAGCTTGCCTCTTCCTGATCTAAAGCGTCCGAACTAGCAGGACTACCAATGTAGATCATTGCCCCTCTGTCGGCGCTCTTAGAGAGATAGTGGTGAAAGGTACGAACCCTCAGTGCATGTGATTGGTCGGACATGATGTCAGCCACGCGCTTGATGCGAAATGGATTCAGAGAGTATTTGCTGAAGCTCATATCCAATGGCCTTCCTGCATCTGAGACCAGTATGAAGTGTCCATTGGCATCCTTTGGCACGCCCCTACCAGCATCAAAGAAGGGCTCAAGTCCAAGATTGTCGTACACGCCACCATCGTAGAGATGGATTACAGTGCCTGGCTGGGAGTCTACGGTTTCGTGTGTAGGACCACTCCAGCTTGCTCGACGCTTCCACCTGAACCTGTCCGCCCTGAGGCGAAGCGGGCCAAAGCCGCCTGGGAAGGCGGCCGAGACCGCCATTGCGCTGGCCAGAGGGAAGTTGCCCGTCGCTGCGTAACCCGTTAGGTAGTCTCCCAAGTCTGCACGCTTGAATCGAAAGCGGCGTCCGTTCTCAGCATTGGTCCCATTGATTGACCAGTCCGGTATCGCCGGAAGATCGCTAAGCTTGTTCTCAATTCCCCAACGGCGGCGCAGTGCAGCTGCTAGGAGATTAGAGCGGCTCAGCAAGAAGCGAAGATTCGAGAGGCTCGATAGTTCGCGGAGGGCATCCCACTGGAGGCTGCGTGAGGTGAGTTCATCGCGGAGCGCCGGGTAGATCTGTTCCAGAAACCGTTCTGAAGTCGGCCATGCCATGCCAGAGCGATGCAGCACAAGTCCGGTGACAAGGCTCCCTCCCGACACGCTGGATATCCGAGATACCGACTCCAAACAACCAGCGTTTGCCAGCGCCCGCATGATCCCCAAGTGGAAGGTCATTGCTCTGATGCCTCCACCGGACAGCACTAGATCGATCTGGCGATCTTTCAAGGCTGAACCTCCGCCTGGACAACACGAATGTCATGGCTTCCAACGATCACTTGGATTACCGGAAGGCCTTCCTCGTGCATTCCCATAGCGAGCTCGGCCAGCTGCACAAGATCGGCTTGGCTTGGCTCTGGCGGACACCCGTCTGGGTGGCTGTGCCACTCTCCAACGTATCCAACGATTCCAGCAGTGCGGTTTTGTGCTTCTGCAACGGCCTCTGGCATTCCGGCAACACCGCGCTCAAACGAAGCGGGCGTACCCTTACTGTCGGTTGGCGCCGGCAGCGCATCTACAACGACAAGCAGGTTCTGCGTGAAGTCGTGGTAACCAAGGAGGATACCACCCGTCTCGCTGGGAAGACTTTTGCTGCGCAGAGCATGCAGATGTTCGTGTAGGCCTTCATCCATGTAGATGCTGAGACCATTAATTGCCTGATGTATCCGCCTATCAGACAGTGGGACCTCTATCGCTTCCGTTTGGCCGCTCACATCTCGCTGCCAGATCAATGCGGCGGCCCTCGGATTGGCAATATGGACTGGGATGCTCTCGGCAAACTGACAGGCATGAATCATCACACTCGAATACGGTAGGACCATTGAGATGTCACGGCACGATGCTCCGCTCCAGAACGCTCCGCGATGGCCCTCAAGATGGGCTCTTCCCCAATTGGAATTGATGATGGCGCGGTAGTACTGAGCTTCAATCGTACGCAAGCACCGTTCCTTGGCGACGTCCTCAAGCATCATGACTCCCGACCGACCGTTGGGAGTTACGAATACACTCACATGCCGTGATCGTTCATCCACTACTGCTGACGCCCGCGGGAAGCCCAGGTCTGCAGTTGCATCTACGACCAGGTCTGCGCTCCTGAGGGCCTGCGCCAGCTCCGGCAAGGTACTGGTAAGGACGTCTTCCTCGAGAGGAGTTACAGCCGAACCATTACGCATGACCTCTCTGGCATTCGCGGAGACTGCCAGAACCTTGGGTTGCCCAATCTGTCTATTGAATGCAGTGTGGCGTGACAGATTGTGCGGTCGGACATGATCCTTATCCACTACAGTCCACCGACCCCAGCCAGATCGAACCCATAGGTCCAGCAAAGCACTTCCCAAAGATCCAACGCCGATCAATACGCCTTGCGGTCCTGCATCGCTGAAGCCCGATTGGCTGCGTGCACGTTCAGGGCTGTTCTCCCAAAGAACGGTGACTGGATCAAGCCCGATAGACTCCCATCCTTCCTGTGGCTGATTTCCAACAACACCAACTGAGCTGAAGTATCGACCGTCATGCGGGATAAGAGCACCGAGCATAGTGCCGATCTTCAGTGTCCCACCATCAAGGAAGAAGGCGCGATAGGTGATTCCTTCGACCTCGCCGGTCGACGCACGCTTGATGGGAACAGAGAGCAGCACAAGCGTGCTCGGAGCCTCATCCTGGTGAGTGAGTCCGTCTGAAGGCGTCGCTGCCTGGATAGCCGCTGCTACAAGCGGAACCAGGTCCGCTCCTCGCCGTGCCAAGAGTTCATTCAACTGCCCGAGAGTATGCGGATCCCATTCAATCATCCCGCTTTCAATGGGCTCAAGGTCTACCTTGACCAGAGTAGCGTGGAGAGACTTGTTGGCAGGAAGTTGATCAACGATGCGCAGTGTCCAGCCATCGTTCTTACGCTCAGCTGCAGCGATAACACTGAGCTTCCCCCTTGCCGCCAGTTGGTCAAGATCCCAAGGGATCAGCAGTTCATGCCGAGACTCAAAGAACAGCATGTCCAAAGGCTGATCGGCCAGATGCAGCTCGCCCTTGGCATTCTTCTCCATCCACCACTGGATCCGAGCAAGAAATGACGAAGGAGTCCAGGTGCGAGCGACAACGAAGGGCGGTTCGAAATACAAGCATAGCTGAGCTGGGCCCTGCGACGTCACGCTGTTTTGGTGTGCAAGCCTCGGAAAGTCCTTCCGCATTGACCAAACGACTGTTGCCTTCGCATCGTCCTGAGGCACATGTATAAGCATGCGCTCCCGAAAGCGGAGCCCATATTCATTGTGGGTGGGCACACCGTGGCACTCAACGTCCACCATTAGGTAGACGGTCGCCAGCTCTTCTACCTTGGCGCTACGCATCACCTCAATGAGTTTGAAGTCACGGTGAGCATTGACAGCGGCGATCATCGCGCTTGTACGCGGTGTGACTGCCGCTAGATCGTCTAGAGCAGTCAATGTATGCGCAAAGTACTCCGAGCTCATGCTCCTGCCCTGGCAGGGCGGGAGGCAACGATGGCCGCAGAGCCAAATGACGACGCTGCTTTCGTCCAGGTGACGCCTGCGGCAGCCACCTCGAAGACAATTGGCTTAGGATTATTGGCGTTAGGCTCTTCCATGGTGACGAGGAAGGATCTTCCACCAACCTTCTCAAGATAGGTCTCGTAGGTTCTGCGGGCTTGAATGTGGGGTGGCTGGACCTGCTCGTAGGACTCTTTAATGTCAGGCACAGGTTTACAGCAGGCGACGATGTACGAGTCCTTCTTGCCCATCATGAGAAGCTCGGCGACCTTTTCGCAGGGAACAGTGTCCTTTTCCCCCTTATCTTCCCCAAGCGCCTTGTAGCTACAGTGATGGGGGATGTTGAACAGATCCCAGGCAAGGCGGTCCTCATTGCCGTGGTACTTCGTAATGTCGACAATCCTTTCCAGGTCACAGTACTCGGCATCACCAACCTCCAGGTAGTCGTAGGTGCGGCCGTCTGCTTGGAGCCTCACATTGAACACTAAGGCTGCCGAGTTACGGATGATGTCCCCTTCATCGCAGTGTTCGATGAAGGGCGAGTGGCAGAAGAACTCCACGTTGTCTTCTAGCAAGGTGAAACCCGGAACGATGGTGCCAGCATCGACAAACAGATGATCCCGGGCCGTCGATGGCTCGCCGCGAGCTTCCAGCTTGGGTCTCAGCCATTCCATCAGCGTTTCTGGCTGTGAGAAGACCAGGATGCCTTCGCCTTCCAGCAGACGGTGGCGCGCCTCTTGCCTCAGAAGCACGAACTCTTCGCTCTGCTGATCTTGCGTGGCCTCCTCCACGAGCATCGCTGCGGGGACCCACAACTGGTCGATCTTGATTCTGCCCTCGCCGTGATAGACCTTTGCATGCTCCAGCCAGAAGAAGTCAGTGCTGCCCTGGATGTGGTCGTTATCCGCGTGTGTGAATGCCACTACGTCAAAGCTGTCCTTACCTGCGTCGACAAGCTCCTTCTTAAGTGCTGCCTTCAGATCGATCTCTGGCGTCGACTCATCTTCCGCACACCCCTTGTGGCGGAAGTCAAAGAGAACCCGCTTGCCATTGTCCAAAATGATCTGCGTCGTGTCCCCGTTTCCAACCGGGTAAAAAACCACTTGGTGCTTCGTCGCCATCTCCACTTCCCCCTGGACGTTGATCCATCAATCTCAGATTGCCGTCTTCTCGTCTCGGGCAATGAGACGATGGGCGGCTCGTGACTACAGTTCAGTTGAGGGATGAATTTGTGACGGCGGTCGCCGTTTTCAAGGGGGCAAAGTTCTTTAAGGTAAATGTCACTATTTTCTTGTAATATCAACAAGATACGAAATTTCACCTATGAATCGAGGGTCTCATACAGGTGGAGGCACAAGCCTCAGTAGGGTTGCCGCAGTGATAGCCTGGGAAAGAAATTAGTAGCCCGTCCACCACTCCAGTCGTCACCATTTCTCAATGTGTACGGCGCGAATAGCCCGTTAAACGGCTGAGCGGAGGTCCGCTCTTGGCCGATAGCGGACATGTGGCAGGGCAGGAGATTAATCCGCGTAATCAAGGGTAGTGCAGGTGCGGAATGCCTGACTGGATCATCAGTGTCCAGCTTTCGTTTACGTTGATGTCGCTGGTTGCAACGCCTCAAGCACCCGACAGTCGGCGACGCGACCTCCAGGACAGTTCCCGAGCATGCGTTGCAGCTCGGTCTGCAATGCAAGCAAGTCGACTACCTTCCGCTTGATCTCGGCGATGTGTGCCTTCACCACATCGTCCACGGAACTGCACTCGTGTTCGCGTTGCTCGCCAAAGGCGATCAACTCCCGAATCTGCTCGATCGAGAAGCCAAGCTCACGCGCACGACGGACGAACGAGAGTCTGCGCCGGGCCTGCTCGCCATAGTGCCGGTAGTTGCCTTCCGATCGCTGCGGCTCCTCCAGTAGCCCGATTTTCTCGTAGTAACGGATCGTCTCTGCCTTGGTTCCGGTATGCCGGGCCAATTGGCCAATGGTGAAAAACTCATTCATGACTTGACCTTGTA
This sequence comes from Stenotrophomonas sp. STEN023, assembly GCF_056760135.1. Classification (NCBI taxonomy): domain Bacteria; kingdom Pseudomonadati; phylum Pseudomonadota; class Gammaproteobacteria; order Lysobacterales; family Lysobacteraceae; genus Stenotrophomonas; species Stenotrophomonas sp. STEN023. The sequence continues at coordinate 15,970 of NZ_JBRREF010000078.1, forward strand.
GTGGCTACAGGGTTCATAAAGGCGCCTGATTCATTTTTCAAGTCCGGGCTGGCCCCGGCGGAGGCCCCCATGGACCATTGTTGCGGAAACAAGCGCCAAGAGTTGGAGAGTCTCGCCCTGCATAGCGCTCAACGGCGGGTGCTGATCGCGGTTCTGATCATCAATCTGGCGATGTTCTTCATTGAGTTCGGGGCTGGCCTCATTGCCCGGTCCAGCGCACTGCAGGCGGACGCGGTCGATATGCTCGGCGATGCCATTGTCTATGGGCTGAGCCTATGGGCGGTCAACCGGGGCGCTCGTTGGGAAGCTGGTGCCGCGCTCGCCAAGGGCTTGCTGATCCTTGGCTTCTTCGTATTCATCGTTATCGAGGTCATCAACAAGCTGATCAACGGCGTGCCGCCGTCGAGCTCACTGATGCTCATCTTCGGTGCAGTCGCCCTTGTCGCAAATCTCAGTTGTCTCGCGCTGCTGTGGCGGTTCCGCAAGCTGAACATCAACATGAAAAGCACCTTCGAATGCTCGCGCAACGATGTCGCGGCAAATCTGGGGGTCCTGGTCGCTGCGGGGGGCGTTGCGCTGACGGGCCAGGGTTGGCCGGATGTTCTTGCCGGCGTAGTCATCGGCCTGCTGTTCCTGCGATCGGCCATCAGCGTGATCGCTGAAGCATGGCCTGCCTGGAAGGCCTCGCGCACTCCCTGATCTCCCACTTTCTCATTGGATCTACCGGCATGAAGCCTCGTCTAACTTCGCTTTTCCTTTGCCTGGGACTCGTCTGTGCGCCAGCGTGGGCGGAAAACAACCAGCAACTAACCCTGGACGCAGCCATCGAACGCGTCGCTCAAGGGCATCCAGAACTCCGCCTTATTGAAGGCCAGCGGCGTGTGCTGGATGCTCGCGCTGAGATCGCCGCTCAACGCCCGCAGATGACCGCGGCATTGGAACTGGAAAACGTCCTTGGCAGCGGAAGCTACAAGGGGGCCGATCAAGCCGAACTAAGCGTCAGCCTGGCGGGTACGCTGGAGCGCGGTGGGAAGCTGGATGCTCGCCGAGTTTTGGCGAGTGCAAATATCGACCAACTTGCTCCCCAGCGCGAGATGGCGCGATTGGATTTGCTGGCAGAGACGGCACGTCGCTATCTCGTTATCGCTGGGGCCGTGCAGCAGCAACGCATCGCCAAGCTGGATATCACCCACCGCCAACGTGCGGTGGATGCAGCGCGGCGTAGACACCAGGCGGGTGGTGCGCCGGAGTCGGTCGTGCTGACTGCGCAATCTTCGTTGGCCGAAGCAGAGCTTGACCGTGATAGTGCAGCTCAAGCCGAACGGGCCGCGCGTCAAAGCCTCTCAGCCTTGTGGAACAGCACCACACCTGCTGCGGGAGACGTGACCGGTGATCCGCTGGTATTACCGGCAGCAGGCGAGTTCGCAGCTTTCTCCGAGCAACTCACCCGATCGCCTGAACTGGCGCTCCTGCAGGGAGAGGCAAGGGTACGAGAGTCCGAATTGCGGCTGGCCCGCACTGCGTCCCGCGCGGACATCGGTTGGCAGCTCGGTGCACGCCGGTTTCAGGACAGTGACGACACCGCCTTGTTTGCCGGCATTTCACTGGGGCTTGGAAGCAGTGCTCGCGCGGCTCCGGGCATTCGCGCCGCGGAAGCAGAACTGGCTCTGATTCCGTTGCAGCGTGAGGCGTTGCAAGTCCGCTTGCACGCTGCCGCAGCACAGGCGTTTGGCGAGTACCAGACATCGCGGTTGGAAGCTGCGCGTCTGGGCAGTGATGTGCTGCCGCGCTTGGCGCGCGCAGAAAAGTCTGCAGCGGCAGCTTGGGCAGCGGGTGCAACCAGTTACCTGGAGTGGGCGCAACTGCAGGACCAGCAGGCACAAGCCATGCGCCGGCAGCTACAAGGTGCGCTGGCGGCACAGAGTGCACTGATCGAACTGCAGCGCCTGACCGGCCAACCAATTATTGATTCCACGAAATCTCCTTCATCCGCACAGGACCCGACCTCCCCATGACCCTCCTTATGACGCATGCTCCCCGCTGGCTGCTGGTTGCGACGCTGGCCTCCGCGCTGGCTGCCTGTGGTGGCAAACAGGCAGGCGAGGACAGCCAGCAGCCAACCGACCCCCATGGTCATGCGGAAGGAGAAGACTCCGGCAGCCACGAGGAGGGACACACGGAAGCTCATGCTGACGATCACGAAGATGGTGCACTTGAGAACACCACCATCTCCGCGCAGGACGCCAAGGACAACGGGGTTGAGGTCGCGGCTGTTGCGCCCGGCGCAATTCGCACCCAACTCGAAGTGCAGGGGATGATCATCGCTGGCGACAGCGCCCAGTCGCAGGTCACGGCAAGGTTTCCCGGCACGGTGCGAGCGCTGATGGCCAACGTGGGCGACAACGTAAAGGCGGGTCAGGTGCTGGCGACGGTCGACAGCAACCTGAGCTTGAGTGCCTACAGCATCAACGCACCGCGTAGTGGGGTGGTGGTGACACGCGCGGCTCAGGTGGGTGGGGGCGCTGCGGAAGGGCAGGTGCTGTTCGAGATAGCCGATCTTTCACAGGTGTGGGTCGATGTGCACGTATTCGGTGCAGAAGCCGCATCACTGCGGCCTGGAGATGAGATCGAAGTGGTCGACCTCTATGGCGGTGAGCCTTCGGTTGGCCGCTTGCAGCGCATTCTTCCCGGGACAGCGATTGCCAGCCAGAGTGTGGTGGGGAGGGCGGTCCTGGAGAACCCGGCCAGCAATTGGCGGCCCGGTGCGGGAGTAAACGTCAGGATCACCACTGCAAGTGAGAACGCCGACCTGGTCGTTCCGCAATCTGCAGTGCAAAGCATGGATGGACGCGACGCTGTCTTTGTTCGCACTGGAGATACCTACACCTCTCATCCGGTGACGCTGGGAAAGCGCGACGCGACGCATGTACAGGTACTCGAAGGTGTTGCTGCCGGTGACGAGGTCGTGGTGGAACAGAGCTACCTGATCAAGGCAGATATCGAGAAGTCGGCGGCTGGCCATGACCACTGAGGATTCCCGAATGCTGGAACGTTTGATCCGGGCCTCCATCAGCCACCGCTGGCTGGTCATGGCATTGACACTTGTACTCGTTGCCGTTGGGGTCTGGAGTTTCCGCCACCTGCCCATCGACGTGACGCCCGATATCACCAATGTCCAGGTGCAGATAAACACCGCTGCTCCTGGCTATTCCCCGCTGGAGGTTGAGCAACGCATAACCTTCCCGGTCGAAACGGCGATGGCCGGCCTGCCGAAGATGGAGTCGTTCCGCTCGTTCTCACGCTACGGTCTTTCCCAGATCACGGTGGTGTTCAAGGACGGCACCGACATCTACTTCGCCCGCCAGCAGGTCGCTGAGCGCTTGCAGCAAGCCAAGTCGCAGATTCCCCAGGGAATGGAGCCCATGCTCGGGCCTATCGCCACGGGAATGGGGGAGATTTTTTCATACACGATCGACGCTGACCCCAAAGCGCGTAAGCCCGATGGTAGTCCTTACAACGCCACGGACCTGCGGACCCTGCAGGACTGGGTGATCCGTCCCCAGCTGCGAAATGTTCCCGGTGTTGCCGAGGTGAACACCCTAGGTGGCTTCAAGCGTGAGTTCCACGTCACGCCTGATCCCGCTCGTCTGCGTGCGTTGAATCTGACGCTGGAAGACGTGGTTCGTTCTCTGCAGGCAGCCAACCAGAACATAGGTGCCGGCTACATTGAACGCAGCGGTCAGCAGTATCTGGTGCGGGTCCCGGCTCAGGCAGACCCCGGGCAGATCGGCGACATCCTGGTTACGCGTCGCGAGGGGGTTTCGATCCGGGTCCGCGATGTAGCCACAGTCGGTGAAGGGCAGGAGCTGCGCAGTGGTGCGGCTTCACAGAATGGCCATGAAGTGGTTCTGGGCACCGCCATCATGCTGATGGGCTCGAACAGCCGTGAGGTCTCGCAAGCGGTCGCCAAACGGTTGGAGGAGGCCTCCCGTAGCCTGCCTGCAGGCGTCACGGTGACACCTGTCTATGACCGGACCTTGCTGGTGGACCGGACCATCACGACGGTTGCCAAGAACCTGACGGAAGGCGCACTGCTTGTCATCGTCATCCTCTTCCTGTTGCTTGGGAACTTCCGTGCAGCGCTCATCACGGCGCTGGTCATCCCGCTTGCCATGCTGTTCACGCTGACCGGCATGGCGCGTGGCGGCGTCTCAGCCAATCTGATGAGCTTGGGAGCATTGGACTTCGGTTTGATCGTGGACGGTGCGGTAATCATCATCGAGAACTGCCTGCGCCGTTTCGCCGAACGTCAGCACGAGCTCGGCAGGACGCTTTCGCTTGAAGAGCGCTTCGAGTTGACTGCCGCTGCTACCGCGGAAGTTATCCGTCCAAGCCTGTTCGGGCTCGGCATCATCACTGCTGTCTACCTTCCAATCTTTGCCCTCACCGGCGTCGAAGGGAAGATGTTCCACCCGATGGCAGTTACCGTTGTTCTGGCGCTGACCGGTGCGATGGTGCTGGCGCTCACCTTCGTGCCCGCAGCCATCGCACTCATGCTCGGAGGACGCGTCCAGGAAAAAGAGAATCGCCTGATGTCCTGGATGCGCAGGCGCTATGAACCGCTTCTTGATACCAGCTTCCGACATGCGCGGATTGTAGGTGGCTTGGCTATCCTGCTGGTTGCAGGTAGCGGTGTGATCGCATCGCGGATGGGCAGCGAGTTCGTCCCCAGTCTGGATGAAGGCGACATCACGATCGGAACCATGCGCATTCCCGGCACCAGTCTTACGCAATCCGTGCAGATGCAGAAAATTCTGGAGACGCGACTTCTCGAAGTTCCGGAGGTCGAGCGGGTCTTCTCAAAGGTGGGCACTGCGGAGGTAGCATCAGACCCGATGCCGCCGTCTGTGGCTGACACGCTTGTGATGATCAAGCCGCGTTCGCAATGGCCTGATCCACGTAAGACCAAGACAGTGCTTGTAGAGGATATTGAAGCAGTCGTTGCACGCGTGCCTGGCAACAACTATGAGTTCACCCAGCCGATCCAGATGCGGATGAACGAGCTCATCTCCGGTGTTCGTGCAGATGTGGCAATCAATCTGTACGGCGATGACCTGGAGGTGCTGGCGCGTACCGGCAAATCCATCGAGGCCGTGGTCAAGACAGTGCAGGGTGCCTCTGATGTGCGGATGGAGCAGGCGAGCGGGTTGCCGTTCCTGTCCGTCATCCCTGACCGTGCCGCCCTGAATCGCCTGGGTCTTACCCCAGAGGATGTCCAACGGGTTGTCGCAACGGCAGTTGGGGGTGAAGTTGCGGGGCAGATATTCGAGGGTGATCGACGGTTCGACATCGTGGTTCGTCTGCCCGAACCTCTACGGCAGGATCCAGATGCATTGGCGCGGTTGCCAATTGCACTCCCTATCGACGCGGAGGCAGGTGCAGGTAAGTCTCCCAGCGCGGCCCGAAGCGTACCGTTGTCGGCAGTCGCACGCATCGAGATGAGCGAGGGCGCCAATCAGATCAATCGCGAGAACGGAAAGCGTCGTATGGTCGTGACCGCCAACGTTCGTGATCGCGATCTGGGGAGCTTCGTGGACGAGCTTCGCACCTCGCTCGATGCACAGGTAAAGGTGCCGACGGGCTACTGGATCGAGTTTGGCGGAAGCTTCAAGCAACTCGCGTCGGCCAGCCAGCGCCTCGCGATCGTAGTGCCGGTCACCTTGGTGTTGATCGTTGCACTGCTGTATTGGGCCATTGGGTCCTTCAAGGACGCCATGGTTGTGTTCAGTGGAGTGCCGCTGGCACTGACCGGTGGCGTGCTGCTGCTTGTGCTGCGCGATATCCCGCTTTCGATCTCCGCAGGCATCGGCTTTATTGCCCTGTCAGGCGTAGCTGTCTTGAATGGACTGGTAATGATCAGCTTCATCCGTGATCTTCGCCACCGCGGGGTGGGCCTCGATCAGGCCGTGCGGCAAGGTGCGCTCAGCAGACTGCGTCCGGTGCTGATGACGGCATTGGTGGCGTCATTGGGCTTTGTTCCAATGGCACTCAATGTCGGACCAGGGTCGGAGGTGCAAAGGCCGTTGGCGACCGTGGTGATCGGCGGCATTGTGTCGTCCACGTTGCTGACCCTGATGGTTCTGCCAGTGCTCTATCGCTGGGTTCATCGAGGACGCGATTGATCGACGAACTGTATAGAAGTGGGGGGGGGGGGGGCGGGCCCGGGGCGGGCCCCCGGGTTGGGGGGGGGGAAAGCGGATAGGGCGGGGGGGGGGGGAGGGGGGGGG
>NZ_JBRREF010000079.1:0-21698 GCF_056760135.1 Stenotrophomonas sp. STEN023
CGGCCGCCGCCCCCCCCCCCCCCCCCCCCCCCCCCCCCCCCCCGCCCCCCCCGCCCCCCCCCCCCCCCCCCCCCCCCCCCCCCCCCCCCCCCCCCCCCCCCCCCACTACCGGGCTCGGCCAGCTTCGCGGCTTACGCCGCTCCTACAATCGGGGCACCGACAAATCGGCTTCACCCGACGGATTGCTCTGCAGCAGTTCCAGGTGCCGCTGCTCCATCTCCTGGCGCAGCTGGCGACGAATCTGCGCGGCGGCGAAGCGGCGCTTCTCGTCGCTGTTCTCCGGCTGCAGCGTTGGCACCGGGGTCGGCCGGCCATCGTCGTCCACTGCCACCATGGTGAAGAAGCAGCTGTTGGCGTGGCGCACCGCGCCCTTGCGGATGTCTTCGGCAACGACCTTGATGCCGACTTCCATCGACGAGTTGCCGGTGTAGTTGACCGAAGCCAGGAAGGTGACGAGCTCGCCGACGGCAATCGGCTGGCGGAAGGTCACCTGGTCCACCGACAGCGTCACCACGTAGTTGCCTGCATAGCGGCTGGCGCAGGCATAGGCGACCTGGTCGAGCAGGCGCAGGATGGCGCCGCCGTGGACCTTGCCGGAGAAGTTGGCCATCTCCGGCGACATCAGGACGGTCATCGACAGCTGGTGGGCTTTGTGTTCGCTCATGGCGGTTACTGCAATTGCGGGAAGAGCAGGCTACACCGTAGCGCCGAGCCATGCTCGGCAGGAGCCTCACCTGTAGTGCCGAGCTATGCTCGGCAGAGGCTCTACCGGGAACGCCCCTGCCGAGCATGGCTCGGCACTACAGGGGGCTTACTGGAAGTTGTAGCGCACCACATGGAAGAACACCGGCGCCGAGAACACCACCGAATCCAGCCGGTCCAGGATGCCGCCGTGACCTTCGATCATCTCGCCCCAGTCCTTGGCACCGAGGCTGCGCTTCACCGCCGACAAGGCCAATCCGCCAAGGAAGCCACAGATCACGATCAGCAGCGACAGTGCTGCCGACTGCAGGGGGGAGAACGGGGTGATCCAGTACAGTGCGGCACCAACAGCAGTCGCAGCGAGACCGCCACCGACCAGACCTTCCACCGTCTTCGACGGGCTCACCAAGGGCGCAAGCAGGTGTTTGCCGAACAGCTTGCCGAACACGTACTGCAGCACATCGCTGAGCTGTACCACCAGCAGCAGGTAGAACAGCAACATCAGGTTCTGCCCTTCGTAGCCGGGGATGCGCAGCAGCATCAGTGCCGGCGCGTGGCTGAGGCAGAACACAGTGAGCATCACGCCCCACTGGATCTTGGTGTTGCGCTCCAGGAAGTTCTCGGTGTCGCCAGACAGTGCCGATACCGCTGGCAGGGCGAGGAAACCGTATACCGGGATGCACATGACGAACAGGCCGTACCAGTCGATGCCGATCAGCCAGTACTGCAGCGGAATGGCGATGTAGAAGCACAGGCATAGCGCAAGGTGATCGCCACGACGCGTCGGCGTCAACGAGATGAATTCACGCAGTGCGAAGAACGACAGCAGGCCAAAGAACACCAGCGTGGCGATCTTGCCTAGCACGAAGCAGAACAGCAGCACGGCGGCCATCACCCACCACGCACGGATGCGCGCGTTGAGGTTGTCGACCACCGAGCCGGGTTTGATCCGGCCAAGGATGAAGCCGATCGAGCTGGCGAGGATCAGCACGGCAAACACGCCGCCGATCATCCACCAGAAGCTCGGTGGCGCGCGGTCGATGGCCTGCTGCAGGAAGCTGCCTAGCGGCAATTGCAGGAATACGTTGTTCATGCCAGCTCCACCACTGCGTTGCGCGCGCGTTCCAGGAACTGCGCCTTGTCCTCATCGGCAATGCGGCTGAGCGGTGCGCCGAAGCGTGCCGTGCACACCAGCGGCACCGGCACCATGCTGCCCTTGGGCAGCGCGCGACGCGCATTGTCCAGATACACCGGCACCAGTTCCACGTGCGGGTACTGCTGCGCCAGATGGAACAGGCCGGCTTTGAACGGCTGCGGCAGGGGCTCGTGGTTGCGGGTGCCTTCCGGGAACAGGATCAGCGAATCACCTGCATCCAGCGCGTCATGCAAGGGCTGCAGCGGATCGCCTTCGCACTTGCTGCGGTCACGTTCGATCAGCACCGCATTGAAGCCCTTGTCGGCGATGATCTTGCGCACGCCCTTGCTCCAGTAGTCGCGCGCGGCGACCGGGCGGGTGTGTTCGCGCAGCGCTGGCGGCAGTGCTGACCACAACGCCACCGTATCCAGATGGCTGGCGTGGTTGGCGAAGTAAATGCGTTGGGTGTCGTTGGGGCGGCTGCCAGCCCAGCGCGGGTAGGCGCCAATGAAAACCTTGACGGCGGCGACCAGCAGGCTTGAGAGCATCAGCTGCCTGCCTTGAGTTGCGCGGCGATGGCGCGGGTGCGGGTGATGCAGGTCAGCAGCGAGCCGGCAGCAATGATGATGGCAGCGGCTGGGAGCAGGTAATACGTGTGTGTGGTGAGCTGCTCGATGATGGCCAGCACGCAGGCTGCAGTGAGTACGAACATGCGGTGTTGTTTGGCCATCGGGCCACGGAAGTCCTGGGCCAGGCCGAGACTGGCACCGGACAGGCGCACGTAAGCGGTGAGTGCGGCCAGCAATGCACCGAGCCAACCCAGCCAAGGCATGCCGGCGGCATAGCCGAGCGCGACGATCAGCAGCGAGTCGGCGATGCGGTCGGGGTATTCGTTGTAGAGCGCGCCGGTGGGTGTCTGCTTGCCGCCTTCCATCGCCACCATGCCGTCGAGCAGGTTGCAGATCAGGCGCAGCTGGATACCGACGGCGCAGGCGATCAGCCCTGGTATGCCTGGCCAGTACAGCAGCGCAGCGGCGCCGCCTGCGGCGAAGAAGATGCTGAGTACCGAAATCTGGTTCGGTGTGATTGAGGAGCGTGCCAACGCGGCGCTGAGGGCACGAGCCCAGCCGGTGGAACGGGCGGCAATTGGTCTACGGTCTTCCTTTCCCATGGGCCGATGGTAGTGCATTGGTCGTTGTGGAGAACAGGGAGGAGGGTGCGAGGCTGTTTGGGTGGGTTTGTGGGAGGGCTTTGAGCGCTGCCCGGGGCCAAGCTTCTGCTTTGGCTTTGGCTTTGGCTGTTGCGGTCGCTTTGGCTGTTGCTGTGCTGTCCCTTCTCCCGCCTGCGGGAGAAGGTGCCCGGAGGGCGGATGAGGGGGCTTTTGGGGGCTTTGGCTATTGTCTTTGCTGGATCGAGAGCCAACGCCAGCGCCAGAGCCAACGCCAAAGCCAAAGCTGCCCTCATCCCAACCCTTCTCCCGCAGGCGGGAGAAGGGCTAAAGCAAAAGCAAAAAGCCAAAAAAGAAGCTGCCCTTGCAGGCAGCCTTCTTTGTGCAAACGCTATCCGCGCAGGAAACCAGCTCAGATCGCCTGCAGTCGCGCGCGCGTCTCCGCATCGGGGAAACCAAGCGTGAGATAACGCGGCGGGTGGATGTGCCGGGTGTCTTCACGCAGCAGGTGGCCGAGGATCGGTTGCGCCTGCTCCCAATCAACCATCAGGGTCTCGGCTTCTCCGCCATCCACAGGCATCACCAGAACCAATCGGTCGGTGCGTGGAAGTGAGCTCGCCACCCCATCAGTCCAGGCGCACAGCGAAACCCGGTCTTCGTTGTGGACCATGAAACTGGCGACAAATACGTCTTCTTCATGCTTCTGGTGCACGCGCTCCAGCAGCTGCTTCTGCAGCGCATAGGCGTCGGCGTTGAGCTCAATCCGCAGTTGCCGCTGCCGCTCGCGCAGGGCTGCATCCGCCAGTACGTGGGCATGCAGCTGGCCGTCGTCGTAGCGCAGCACTTCCCAGGAGATCACGCGGCCATCGGCAAATGCGTTGGCGGCCAGCTCCAGCATCTGCGCCTGCCCCTGCAGGTCGCCTTCGCCGGCGACCAGCAAGACGTCACGGGTAGCCAACATGAAAACCGGCAGCCCAGCGACCGGCACCCGATGCAACAGGTCGGGCAGCAGCGCGCGGCTGCTGTCATAGGCATCACCCCATGCTGCCTGATAGACGCCGGGCAGGACCTCGACGAAGGGCTCATCAGGGCTTTCCCGCAGATTGCTGCGAGCGATGCTCAAGGCCTGCTCGAAGTCGATACCCCAAGCCGCTTCCGGGCCGCGGGTAAGGGTGGCGGTGTGGTCCGGATGGTCCACCGCCAGCAGCTCCACGCACTCCTCGCTCAGGCGCCGATACTGCAGCTGCATCGGCGGCGCGTCCCAGCCATCCTGCTCGGCATGGTGCAGGCTGATTTCCTCAAGCTGGGTGATGCTGCGGATCAAGGGACGCAGCATGGGCCGGGTCTGCTCCCAGCTCATCGCGGCATCGTTGTCGTGGATGCCAAGCAAGCTGCTGAAGGACTGCAATGCCTTGCGCTGTTGTCCGCGCGGAGCGCCCATGTAGGCGTGGTAGGCGTTGTGCAGGTTGAAATAGGAGCCATTGGCATGGCGGATGCGGAAGGTGTCTGCTTCGTATTCCAGTTCATGCGGGTAGCCATTGCTGCGCACCGCGTCCATGAACTTGCGGGCAAACCGGTCCTGGTCGGGTTTGTCCTTGAACAGATTGCCGAAAAGTGCTGAAAACATGCCAACCCTCCCTGTGTATGCGGCGCTTATCGTGTGCAGACGTATCGGTACTTGGCAAGCACTGGTGTACGAAAAGCAGACGGGCCCCGTGGGCGGGCCGGCCCGGGTGAGCGTTAACCAGCAGGTGAAAATACTTCAGCTTGGCAGCCTTGCGCAGGGCTTCGGCACGGTCGGTGTTCTCCCAGGAGAACGCAGTCGCGTTCTGGGTCTTGCCGTCGCCGTCGACGTACGAGAATTCCTTCGGCTTGCGGCCGAAGTGGCCGTAGGCAGCGGTCTGCTGGTACATCGGGTGGATCAGGTCCAGCATCTTGATGATGCCGTACGGGCGCAGGTCGAAGTGGGCGCGGATCAGCTTCTCGATCTGTGCGTCCGGAATCTTGCCGGTGCCGAAGGTGGTGACCGAGATCGAGGTCGGCTCGGCCACGCCGATGGCGTAGGAGACCTGCACTTCGCACTTGTCGGCCAGGCCAGCGGCAACCACGTTCTTGGCGACGTAACGGGCAGCGTAAGCAGCCGAACGGTCAACCTTGGACGGGTCCTTGCCGGAGAACGCGCCACCACCGTGACGGGCCATGCCGCCGTAGGTGTCGACGATGATCTTGCGACCGGTCAGGCCGCAATCGCCCACCGGGCCGCCGATCACGAAGATACCGGTCGGGTTGATGTGCACCTTGTTCTTCGGCAGCTTGTCCAGCCATGCCTTCGGCAGCACCGGCTTGAGGATGTGCTCGCGCACGGCCTCGACCAGGTCCTTCTGCTTCACGCTCGGATCGTGCTGGGTCGACAGCACAACCGCGTCAAGACCTTCGATCTTGCCGTCCTGGCCGTAACGCAGGGTCACCTGGCTCTTGGCGTCCGGGCGCAGCCACGGCAACGGCGAGTTCTTCTTCTTGCGGATCTTGGCCTGCTGCTCGACCAGACGGTGCGAGTAGTAGATCGGTGCCGGCATGTATTCCGGGGCTTCGTTGCAGGCATAGCCGAACATCAGGCCCTGGTCACCAGCGCCTTGCTCTTCCGGCTTCTTGGCTTTCTTGTTGGTGCCGTCAACGCCGGCAGCAATGTCGGGCGACTGCTTGCCCAGCATGTTGATGATGGCGCAGGTGTGGCCGTCGAAGCCGACATCGGAGTTGTTGTAGCCGATCTCGTTGATGACGTTGCGGGTCAGTTCTTCGATATCGACCCACGCCGAGGTGGTCACTTCGCCGGCGACAATCGCCGCACCGGTCTTGACCAGGGTCTCGCAGGCCACGCGGGCGCGCTTGTCCTGGGCCAGGATCGCGTCCAGCACCGCATCGGAGATCTGGTCGGCAATCTTGTCCGGATGGCCTTCGGAGACCGATTCGGAGGTGAACAGGTAGCTGGACATCGGGCTATATATCCCTTGATTCGGATGGAAAGATGGTCGCGGATGATACACGGTTGGCCGGGTGACGGAATAGTGCCGCTATCACTGTTGCCATCCGGTTAAGGCGCGGTCACCGGATTGCCGCAAAACCGCAACCGGCCTGCCTTGTGGCGGGCGCAGGCTCCCGGCCAATGGGCCGACAAGGAGACCTTGCCATGCAACAGATCGCGCAGCGCCTGCAGCAACGCTATCCCGATTGGTTCCACGGCCCGCGCCGCCACCTGGCCCGGCCGCTGCTGCGTACAGTGGGGCGCTGGTCACGTTTCGACCAGTTGGATGCCTTCCTGCAGCGCAGCGCCGGCCTGCAGGGTTTCGCCTTCGTCAGCGCTGCGCTGGGCTTCCTGGACGCGGGTTATGCGGTGGATGCGGCGGCGCTGGCGCGGATACCGGCCAGCGGGCGCCTGCTGATCGTCGCCAATCACCCGTCCGGGGCGCTGGACGCACTGGCGCTGCTGGATGCGGTGGGGCGGGTCCGCAGCGACGTACGCATCATCGCCAACGACATGCTGCTGGAGCTGGAGCCGCTGCATGAACTGCTGCTGCCGGTGCGCATCCTCGGTGGCCGCGCCCAGCGGGCCAGCCTGCAGGCGGTGGAGCAGGCGTTGCAGGCCGAGCAGTGCGTGATCGTGTTCCCGGCCGGCGAGGTCTCGCGGCTGTCGCTGCAGGGTATCCGCGACGGCCGCTGGAACCGCGGTTTCGTCCGCTTCGCCCGCGCCTGCGACACGCCGGTGCTGCCGGTACGGGTGCAGGCACGAAATTCAGCGCTGTTCTACGGCGCCTCGGCGCTGTTCAAGCCGGCCGGCACCGCCTTGCTGGCGCGGGAGATGTTCGCCCGCCGCAAACGACCGCTGCGCCTGCAGATCGGCCAGCTGATGCGGCTGGATGCGCAACAGGATCCGGCACTGCAGCTGCAGGCGGTGCGCGACGCGCTGTACGCACTGGGCAAGGAGCAGCAGGGCGCCGAACTGCGCGAGAACGGCCCGCAGCCCTTGGCCGAGCCGGTTGCCGCTGCCGATGTCGCCGCCGCAATCGACGCCGCCGGGTTGCTCGGCCAGACCAGCGACGGCAAGCAGATCCGCCTGGCCCAATGTGCTGCCAACTCCCCCTTGCTGCTGGAGCTGGGCCGGCTGCGTGAGCTGACCTTCCGCGAAGTGGGCGAGGGCACCGGCCGCAGCCGCGATCTGGACGATTTCGACCCGCTCTACCAGCACATCGTGGTCTGGGATGCGCCTGCCCAGCGCATCGCCGGCGCCTACCGGGTGATGCGCGGCGCACCGGCCTTGGCACGCAGTGGCCTGCAGGGCCTGTATACCGCCAGCCTGTTCCGCTACTCCGACGATGCCATCCCGCGCATCGCCGAGGGCATGGAGCTGGGCCGCAGCTTCGTGGTGCCGGACTACTGGGGCAGCCGCAGCCTGGATTACCTGTGGCAGGGCATCGGCGCCTACCTCGCCAGCCAGCCAGGCGTGCGCTATCTGTTTGGCGCGGTGTCGATCAGCGCCGCGCTGCCACGCGAGGCGCGCGAGCAGCTGGTGGCGTACTACCAGCAGTACTACGGTGCCGGCCGCAGCCTGGCCGAGTCGAATCGGCCCTTCCAGTACTTCGCCGCGCCGCCGAGTTTCGGTGAGCTGGACACGCAGGCGGCGTTTGATGTGCTCAAGGCCAATCTGGCGACGCTGGGCACCAGCGTGCCTACCTTGTACCGGCAGTACACCGATCTGTGCGAACCCGGTGGCGCGCGCTTCCTCGCGTTCGGTGTGGATCCGGATTTCAGCGATTCCATCGACGGCCTGATCGAGGTGGACCTGCAGGCCATCCGCCCGCACAAACGCAAACGCTATCTGCGCGATGCCGGAGCAACGGCATGAGTGCGGTGCCGCTGCTGCCGCCACACCGGCGCGCAGTGTTCATCTCCGACACGCATCTGGGCGCGCGCCATTGCCACGCGGCGGAACTGGCGCGCTTCCTCACCGGCCTGCGTTGCGAACGTCTGTATCTGGTCGGCGATATCGTTGATCTGTGGTGGCTTTCCCATAAGCGTGCGACCTGGCAGCAGGCACACAACGAAGTGATTGAAGCGCTGCATGCGCTGCGTCGTGCCGGCACCGAGATCATCTACATCCCCGGCAATCACGATGCTCCGCTGCGCCGCACCTGTGGCCTGATGGTGCCGGCCATGCAGGTCCGCCGGCGGGCGATTCACACCACCGCCGATGGCCGACGCCTATTGGTGGTACATGGTGATGACTACGATGGCGCCACCCATTTTGGTGGGTTGCAGGAACGCTTCGGTGACTGGCTGTACTACCGCATCCTCACCGGCAACCGCCTGCTCAACGCCGCGCGGCGTCGGTTTGGCCTGCGCTATTGGTCGTTGTCGGAGTTCCTCAAGCGGCAGAGTGGTGCGGCCGAGCGCTATATCGAGCGCTTCGTGCAGGCCGGGCTGGCCGACGTACGTCGGCGTGGACTGGACGGCATCATCTGCGGCCACATCCATCGCGCGGCGCTGGTCGAGCGCGATGGCCTGGTCTACGCCAACGACGGCGACTGGGTGGAAAGCCTGACTGCACTGGCCGAGGACCCGGATGGCAGCCTGCGCCTGCTCGATCATTCAGGCCACAGCATCGTCTGCCTGCCGGGAAGCCTGCGACTGGCACAGGCGGCCTGATTGCCCGGCTGACTTCTTCCTCACCCTCTGGGCGGCTATGCTGGGTCCAGCCGACGAGCAGGGAGTATCGGGGTGGCAGGCAAGCAGCCAACATCGGTAGCGACAGGGTTGTGTGTGCTGTGGATGTTGTTGGCGCCAGCGACCGTGGCGGCGGAGACGGTGCCTGCGTTGAGCTACGAACAGGCCCGGCAGCGCCTGGAGCAGGTATCCGATGCGTTGGCCGCCGCCGATGCCGGGGTACGCAACAAGCTGGATCTGCAGGATGCCAGCCGCTATCTGCGCTTGCCGGAAATCACCGCCGACGTGCGCCGCATGCAGTTCCAGAAAACCTTGAACCTGCCATTGGGTTCGTTGGCGCCGGTGGCCGAAGCCTTCGGCATCGAGTCGCCGTTGGAGTTCGGCGAGCGTGACTGGCGCACCCGACCAATCGTCACTGCCAGCGTGCCTCTGTACAGCGGTGGCTTGATCCCGGCTGCGCAAGGGGCTGCACAAGCTGCCAGCGAGTTGGCCCAGGCCGATCGCGAACTGCAGCGGCAGTCGTTGTCGCTGCAGTTGGTGCAGGCCTACTTCGGCCAGCAGTTGGCCGAGCAGGCAGTGCAGGTGCGTCGCGATGTGCGCGATGGCCTGCAGCGGCATCTTGAGGACGCGCAGAAGCTCGAACGCGAGGGCTTCGCCACCAAGGCGCAGCGTCTGCAGGCCAATGTCGCCCGCGACAAGGCCGAACGCGAGTACCAGAAGGCAGTCAACGATCTGTCCACCCTGCAACAGGCCCTGGCCACCTTGCTGCGTAGCGGCGGTGCGGTTGCCACTACCTCGCCGCTGTTCGTGATCAATCGCCCGGTTGGTGCGCGCGAGGATTTCGAGCGCAGCGCCCAGCAGCGGCATCCACAGGTTGGCCGCTTGCGTGCGCTGACCGCGCAGGCCGAACAGGGCGTGCGTGCGCAGCAGGCCAAGCTCAAGCCGCAGATCTATCTGTTTGGCCAGTACGACCTGCGCCGCCGCGATGCGCTGCTGACCGATGCCGACTGGGCGTTCGGCATCGGCCTGCGCTATACCTTCCTGTCGCCAACGGCGCGGCCCTTGCAGGTCAGCGCGGCGCGCGCGCAGCTGGAGCAGGCGCAGTCGGGGCTGAGCGAAGTGGAGAACCAGCTGCAGCTCGGCGTCGGCAAGGCCTGGAACGAACTGGAGACCGCCCGCGTGCAGTTCCAGCTGCTCGACAGCAGCATTGCCCAGGCGCAGGAAAACCTGCGCCTGCAGGAGCTCTCGTTCCGCGAAGGCCAGTCCACCTCGCTGGATGTGATCGACGCGCGGCTCGGCCTGGGCGGTGCACAGGTGGAGCGTGCACAGGCCGCCTATCAATTCGACGTGGCGCTGGCGCAGCTGCTGGAAGTGAGCGGACAGCTGCAACGTTTTGACGACTACCGCCAACGCGCGGACAAGGTGCTGGAATGAGCGATTCGCTGCAGGTGGAGACCAGTCCGCGGCAACGCCGCGTGTTCCTGATTGCCGGCGTGGTGCTGCTGGTGCTGGTGGCGGTCGGCCTGTGGCTGGGCCTGCGCAGCCCGCCGGACCAGGTGCAGGGCATGGCCGATGCCGATAACGTCAACGTCGCCGCCAAGGTCACCGCGCGCCTGCAGCAGTTGCATGTGCGTGAGGGCGACCGGGTCACCGCCGGGCAGGTGCTGTTCGATCTCGACAGCCCGGAGGTCGCCGCCAAGGAGCGCCAGGCTGACGCGGTGGTGGCTGCGGCTGCGGCGATGGCATCCAAGGCCGAGGAGGGCGCACGCAGCGAGGATATCCGTGCCGCCGAAGCCAACTGGAAGCGCGCCCAGGCCGGTGCTGAACTGGCGACCAGTACCTTCCGCAGGCTCGACAATCTTTACGCCGAGGGCGTGGTAAGCCGGCAGAAGCGCGACGAGGCGCAAGCGCAGGCGCGTAGCTCCAATGAACTGACCCGCGCGGCGCGCGCGCAGTACGACCTTGCCCTGGCTGGTGCCCGCGAGCAGGACAAGGACGCGGCGTTGGCGCAGGTTCGGCAAGCCGAGGGCGCCAAGGCCGAGGTCGATGCAGCCCGCCAGGAAACCCAGGGCAGGGCGCCGCTGGCCGCCGAGGTTGGCAAGCGCATGGCCGATATCGGCGAGCTGGTGCCGGCAGGCTATCCGGTCTTCAGCCTGGTCGACATCGATCACATGTGGGTGGCATTGAACCTGCGCGAGGACCAGATGAACGGGCTCAAGCCCGGCGCCCGCCTGCAGGGCACGATTCCGGCACTGCAAGGGCGCAGCGCCACGTTCGAGGTCTACTTCATCAGCCCGGCCGGTGACTACGCCACCTGGCGCAGCACGCGCCAGTCGTCCGGCTATGACGTGCGCAGCTTCGAAGTGCGGGCACGGCCGCCGCAGCCGATCGAAGGGTTCCGGCCAGGCATGAGCGTGTTGTTTGCATGGCCGCAGGGCTGACAGCAGGCAAGGCTTTCGCCGCGTCGCTGCGGCGTGAGCTGCAGCACTGGCGCAGCGACCGCTGGGAGCTGGCGCTGGTGACGGTGCTGCCGCTGCTGTTGATGGGCGCGATGATGTGGCTTTTCTCCGGCTCGGTGCTGCGGGAGGTGCCGATCGCCCTGGTTGACCTGGACCACAGCCCGACCAGTCGTGGCCTGGCCCGCGCATTGGATGACAGTGCCGGCGTACGGGTGGCGAGCGCGCCGACGACCCTGCAGGAAGCGCAGGCGCAGCTGCGCGCGCTGGAGGTATTCGCCATCGTGCTGCTGCCACGCGATATGAGCCGGCGCGCGCTGCGCGGCGAAGCGGCACCGCTGTATGCCTTCTACAACGCCACTTACATGGCCACCGGGCAATCGGCAGGGCGCGATATCGCCGATGCGGTGAGTGCCTATAACGCACGCATGCTCAAGGAACAGATGGCACTGCAGGTCGGCCCAGCGAAGCTGCGTGGCGCACCGGTGACGGTGCAGGCGACCGTGCTGTACAACCCGGCGCGCAGCTATGAACTGTTCCTGTTGCCGCTGATCTTCCCGGCCATGCTGTCGTTGCTGGCCGCGCTTGCGGCTGGCGCAGCGTTTGGCCGCGAACAGCGCGATGGGCTGCTTGCTGGCTGGCTGCGACAGCAGCCGTGGGCGGCGATGGCCGGAAAATTATTCCCGTATGTCGCGCTGTTCTCGCTGTATGGCGCACTGGGTGTGATGTACGTGGCCTATGTGCGTGGCGATGGGGTGGCGGGCAGCATGGCGCTGATGCTGCTGGTGCAGCCCTTGTTCTATCTGGCCAGCTGCAGTTTCGCACTGCTGTTCATCGCGCTGACCCGCGACATGTGTACCGGCTTGTCGGCGGTGGGGCTGACGATTGGTACCGCGCTGGCGTTTTCCGGTGCGACCTTCCCGGTGATCCAGGCGCCCTTGTTCACCCGCATCTGGAATGCGCTGCTGCCGCTCACCGCCTATGTACAGGTGCAGATGCAGCAGTTGTTCATGGGTGCGCCATGGCAGGTATCGCTGCGCCCGTTGGCAGTATTGCTGTTGATGACGCTGCTGGCCGGCGGGCTTGGCGCAGGCCTGCTGCTGCGTGCGGCGCGCCAGCAGGCGCGCGCATGAGCGGTATCGTGGCCAGCTTCCGCCGCACCTTGCAGGCGATGTTCGCCGACCCGGCGGCGCGCGCGGTGATGATAGGGGCCGTGCTGTTGTACTCGTTCTTCTACCCGGCGGCGTATCGCCACCAAGTGGCCAGTGAGCTGCCGATCGCGGTGGTGGATGAAGACCATAGTGCGACCAGCCGCGACCTGATCCGCCACGTGGATGCATTGCGTGCGGTGCAGGTGGTCAGCCAGCCGGCGGATCTTGGCCAGGCCAAGCAGCAGCTGTTGCATGGCGAAGTGGATGGCATCGTGCTGATCCCGCCGCGGCTGGAGCGCGACATCCTGCGCGGCGGCAGCGGCCAGCTGGTGCTGTTGGGCAATGGCGCTTACCTGAGCCGTGCCAGTGCCATCCTCAATGGGCTGGCCGAAGGCATCACCGGTTTTGGAGGCAGGCAGGCGGTGCGGCAGGCAGCGTTCATGGGTGCGCCGCAGCCCCCACCGCTGCAACTGGTGCAGCGTCCGCTGCACAACACCCGCGAAGGTTATGGCAGCAGCGTGGTGCCGGGCGTCTCGGAGCTGATCGTGCACCAGACCCTGCTGCTGGGCATCGGTGTGCTGCTGGGCAGTCGTCGCGCGCAGCTCGGCCGCCGCCTGCGGTTCGATCTGCCGACCTTGTCCGGCATGGCGTTGGCGTTCGGTCTGGTGGCGGTTTGCGGACTGTTGTACTACGTCGGCTTCACTGCCTGGGCGCAGGATTATCCGCGTGCGGGCAACATCCCCGGGCTGCTGTTGGCGGTGCTGTTGTTCGCGCTGGCGACGGTGCCGTTCGGGATGTTCATCGCCAGCTTCTTCGATACCCGCGAGCGCGCCTTCCAGTACGTCACTGCGGTGTCGATCCCGCTGTTCTTCCTGTCCAACCTGTCGTGGCCGGCCATCGCCTCACCGCCCGTCCTGGTAGCGCTGGCCAAGCTGTTGCCGACCACCGCTGGCATCAATGCCATCGTTCGCACCCAGCAGTTGGGCGCGCGCCTGCCTGAGATCGGTGCCGAGCTGCTCAACCTGCTGTTGCTGGCGCTGCTGTACGGCGGCCTGATGCTGTGGCGACTGCATGGCCGGCAGCAGCGTTGAGCGCAGCGTTGGCTGGTAGCATCGGCGCATGGATTCCATCAGTCAGATCGTTCTCGGCGGCGCCATCGCTGCCGCCATCGCCCCCGCCGCGCACCGCCGCGCAGCCTTGCTTGCCGGTGCCGCCCTGGCCACGCTGCCGGATCTGGACGGTTTGGCGATCATGGCATTCACCGATAACCCGGTGAGCCTGATGACGGTGCACCGTAGCTTCAGCCATTCGCTGTTCGTGCTGCCCTTGCTGGGCACGCTGATCTGGTGGTTGTACAAGCGCTTTGGGCATGGCCGGGTTGCAGCTGCGCCAGCGCGCTGGTGGTGGGCGATGGTGCTGGCCCTGGTCACGCATCCGCTGCTGGACGCTTTCACCGTTTACGGCACGCAGTTGTGGTGGCCGCTGACGCCGCCACCGACGATGTGGTCCAGCGTCTTCATCATCGATCCGCTGTATACGATCTGGCTGCTGATCGCCTGCGCCATTGCCTGGTTCGCGCGCGCACGGCCGTTGGCGCAACGCGCACTGGTGGCCGGACTGGTGTTGAGCACGGGCTATCTGGGTTGGTCCCTGATCGCCAAGGCGCAGGTGGACCGCGTCGCCGCGCAGTCGTTGGCGAGCATGGGCCTGGCCGATGCGCCGCGCTTCTCGGTGCCGATGCCGTTCAATACCTTGCTGTGGCGGGTGGTGGCGATGACGCCGCAGGGCTATGTGGTCGGTGATCGTTCGCTATGGGCCGATCATGGGCCGATGCAGTTCGACGGCTATCCGTCGAATGTGCAGGCAATGCGGCAGGCCGCCGCGGTGCCGGCGGTGCAACGCCTGAACTGGTTCAACCACGGCTTCATGCGTGCACAGGTGGTCGATGGCGAGCTGGTGCTCAGTGATCTGCGCATGGGCCTGGAGCCGGAGTACAACTTCAACTTTGCCGTTGCCAACGAGCGCGATGGCCAATGGCAGGCGATGCCGCCACGGCAGGTGCAGCCTGCGTATCGGCAGGCTGGCAACCGTGACGTGCTGAAACAGCGCCTGGCACAGATGTGGCAGCGCATCTGGCGGGCGCCGGTGGCAAGCGGCGCCGCTGCAACTCAGTAGACGGTGGCGCGGGCCTGCACGAAGGAATAGAAGAACACCGCGTTGGGGTCGTTCTGCACCTGGGTGAACTCGGCGCGCATGCCGTCCACCGTGGCCTGATCGACCTTGCCGGCTTCCAGCAACTGCTCGGCGGCTGACAGCAGCAGCTCTTCCCACAGCGCGAACATCACCTTGCGCCGTGCGGGTTCGCGATTGTCCAGGTGCACGGTCTTGGTCTGCGTCTGCACATCGCGGAAACCACCGGCCAGCAGCAGGTTGCCGAGCTTGGCACCGACAAACGGGTCGCCACCGCTGTCGATCTGGAAATCGTTGAACGCCATCCAATAACGCCACAGGTTGGGCGAGTAGGGATCGAGCAGGAACGAGGCATTCATCACCTCGGTGACGAATACCGGTGAGCCAGGGCTCAGCACCCGCCGGACTTCGGCCAGCGCACGCGCAGGCGAGGGCACGTGCTCCAACACCCAGCACAGGAAGGCGCCATCGAAGCTGCGCGGTTCGAACGGCAGGTCGGTGGCATTGGCGCGCTGGAACTCGATGCGCTCCTGCAGCCACGGCATCTGCGCCAGATGCGCGTTGGCGGCAGCCAGCTGGCGTTCGTTGAGGTCGATGCCGGTGACCCGCAGCTCGGGGAAGCGGCGCAGCAGGATCTCGCTCTGCGCGCCGACGCCGCTGCCTACTTCGAGGATGTGGCGGGAGTTGCGGAAATCGATGTCATGGAAGATTGCCGGTTCGAACAGGCGTGCCTGCTTGCGCAGCCGCTCCTGCTCGTTTGCCGAGAAGCCATGCAGGTAGGGGAAGTCGTTGAGAGTCATGAAAACAGCGTCGTGCAGTGATCCGCCCAGTATCACCAGCCGGTGTTACCGCGGCGCATGCGCAATGGGAACCCAGCATTGCGGTGCCGGCAGCAATGCCGTTGGGGCGCGGGTTTGCGGGCACGGGCTGCTTATAGCTGTTGGTTGTGAGAAATGGCCGATCTGGAATGAGGCATTGGTGAGAGCTTGGCCAGGCTGTAGTGGTGGCTATGAAGCCGATCGGGCATTTGTTCTAAAAATGAAACGAATTATTGGAATTTAAGTAATTGTTCCGAATTTGGTGGCAAATACAATGGGCGCCATCAAGCAAAGACCGGCGGTGTTGCCGGGCTGCTTCCCCTGAAGGAAACGATCATGAACAGCCAAGTCATCTCCCTGTACAAGAAGCGCCGGTCCCAGTACGCCCTCGGCAAGCAGCTGCCGATCAGCCAGGACGACACCACCCAGTTGATCAAGCAGGCCATGCGCCAGGCGCCGTCGGCCTTCAACGCCCAGTCCTCGCGCGCGCTGATCCTGTTTGGCGACCACAGCCAGAAGTTCTGGGAACTGACCAAGGAAGAGCTGCGCAAGATCGTGCCCGCCGAGGCATTTGCGGCCACCGAAGGCAAGATCAACAGCTTCGCTGCCGGCGCGGGCACGGTGTTGTACTTCGTCGACACCGACGTGGTGAAGGGCCTGCAGGAACAATTCGCGCTGTACGCCGACAATTTCCCGGTATGGGCTGAACAGTCCAACGGCATGGCCCAGTTCGCGGTGTGGACTGCGCTGGCTGACGCTGGCGTCGGTGCCAGCCTGCAGCATTACAACCCGTTGGTGGACGAGGTGGTGCGCAAGCACTGGGGCGTGCACGGCAATTGGCAGCTGCGTGCGCAGATGCCGTTCGGCTCGAATGAAGCCCCGTTCGGTGAGAAGGCCTTCATGGAAGACGAGGCGCGCTTCAAGGTATTTGCCTGATCAAGGATTTCGGCTGAATTGCAGTGGCGCGGTTCTCTCCCCCGCGCGCCGCTGACAGTCGAACCGGCCCACCAGCACCCGCTGGTGGGTTTTTTTGTGTCCTGTCGTGCCGAGCCATGCTCGGCGGAGGCTTCATGCACGATCTGAAAGATCGCATGCAACGCCCCAGCCGAGCATGGCTCGGCTCTACAGGAGGGGCTTTCTGCACAATCTGACAGATCGCCGGTTACGCCCCAGCCGAGCATGGCTCGGCTCTACAGTGCGTACGCCGTTTCGCCGGCTACCAGCGCATCGAAATAATCGCGGGTCAGTTGGATTTGCGCGTCGGCAGTCTCGGCAGCGTTGACCACTGCGCGGAAGGCGCCATTCTCCGGGCGATCCTTTGCATACCAGCCCAGGTGTTTGCGGGCGATACGCACGCCCTGCGGTTCGCCGTAGAAGGTGTGCAGGTCGCTGAGATGGCCGAGCAGGATGTCGCGGACCTCCTCCACCGACGGCGGCGGCAGTTCCTCGCCAGTGGCCAGGTAATGCGCGATTTCGCGGAAGATCCACGGCCTGCCCTGCGCGGCGCGGCCGACCATCACTGCATCGGCGCCGGTCAGCTTGAGCACCTGCTCGGCCTTGCGCGGTGAATCCACGTCGCCGTTGGCCAGCACCGGGATCTTCAACATCGCCTTGATCGCGGCGATGGTTTCGTACTCGGCCACGCCGGTGTAATGCTGGTCGCGGGTGCGGCCATGGATGGCCAGCGCGGCGATGCCGCTGTCTTCGGCGATATGCGCGATGGTTGGTGCGTTGCGTACTTCCGCGCACCAGCCGGTGCGGATCTTCAGTGTCACCGGTACATCGACGGCATTGACCACGGACTCAAGAATGCGTGCCACCAGCGCCTCGTCACGCATCAGCGCCGAGCCGGCCCAGGCATTGCAGACCTTCTTGGCCGGGCAGCCCATGTTGATGTCGATGATCTGCGCGCCGTGGTCGACGTTGTAGCGCGCCGCCTCGGCCAGCTGCTGCGGCTCGGTGCCGGCGATCTGCACGCTGATCGGCGCCGGTTCACCAGCATGGTCCATGCGATGGATGGACTTGCGGGTGGTCCAGAAGCGGGGGTCGCTGATGGTCATTTCCGAGGCAGCCAAGCCCGCGCCCAGCCGTTTGCACAGCTGGCGGAATGGCTTGTCAGTAACGCCGGCCATGGGCGCGAGCACCACGTTGGGTGCAATGGTGTAGGGGCCGATCTGCATGGGCGGTATTGTAAGGCGCCGGCTGGAACCCCGGCTGTAGGAGCGGCGTGAGCCGCGAAGCTGGGGGTGTGCGAAGGCTTAAGAGCCAACCCCTCCCCAACCCTCCCCTTGCCTGCGGCAAAGGGAGGGGGAACATCTGGGCCTCAGGCGTCGGCCGGCGTCATCCGCGGCATCGACAGGGCGGCGCCTTCGTTCTCGGTGGAACGGGCGGCGTACAGGTTGGCAAAACGCACGTGCTTGATGAACGCAGCTTCCGGGGCCTGGGCCAACGAGGCGGCGAGGGCGCCGTTGAAGGCATCGCCGGCACCGGTGGTATCCACCACCTGCACCGACTCGGCGGCCACGCGGTAGTAGGGCTGGCTGTCGCTGCGCAACTTGTCTTCGTCGTGCGAGACAAACACGCCAACCGCACCCAGGGTCACCACCACGGTGTTGCCCGACAGCTTGCGGCACAGGGCATGCAGGCTGGCACCGTCCAGGGTTGCAACGTCATCGGCCTCGATGCGTTCACCGACATGGCGACCGAGCAGGGCGGCGAACTCGGTTTCGTTCGGGGTCAGCACATCGGCCAGCTTGAGCAGGCTGATGGTGGACGGGGCATTGGCCGGGGCGGCGTTGAGCATGGTCAGCACGCCGGCTTCGCGGGCGACGCTGAGCGCGGCTTCGATCGATTCCACCGGCGACTCGAGCTGGGCCAACAGGACCTTTGCGTTGCTGATCAGGGCGGCATTGGCGGCCATGAAATCGGTGCTCAGCGAGGCATTGGCACCGGCGCCAATCACGATCGAGTTGCGGCCGCGGCCATCGACGTAGATGCCGGCGGTACCGGTGGGCTCAGCGGTGGCTTCAGCCACCAGTGCGATGCCGTCGGCACTGGCCAGCTGGCGGGCGAGGTCGCCGCCAGCATCCGCACCAAGCGCGCAGACGAAGCTGGTGTCGGCACCGGCGCGGCGGGCGGCGACGGCCTGGTTGAAGCCCTTGCCACCGGGACCGGTGCTGTAACGGCCAGCGATGGTCGCTCCCGGCGCGGGCAGGGTATCGCAGCGCCAGACATGGTCGACATTGAAGGAACCGGCAACGACTACAGAACTCATGGAATCTACGTCTCTAAGGTGGCGATGAAACAGCAGCTGCGATGGCTCGGCCATCTGGCCCGGTCGCTTTGCAGTGGCCGGGCCGGTGCAGCTGGATTGAATCAACCGAAGTGGGTCAAAACACCGGCAATGGTGGCGGTCATCAAGGTGGCAATGGTGCCGCCCAGAACCGCACGCAGGCCGAACTTTGCCAGGTCCTGGCGACGGTCCGGGGCCAGCCCGCCGATGCCGCCGATCTGGATGGCGATCGAGCTGAAGTTGGCGAAGCCGCACAGGGCGTAGGTTGCGATCAGGCGGCCTTCTTCACTCAGGGTGGTGCCCGGAACGTTGCCCTTGATGATTTCCGACAGGTCCATGTAGGCGACAAATTCGTTGATCACGACCTTCTGGCCAATCAGCGAACCCACGGTGGTGGCGTCAGCCCACGGCGTACCGATCACCCAGGCGATCGGAGCCAGCACGTAACCGAAGATGGTGGCCAGATTGGTCGGCTTGCCGATGGCGGCGGCCAGGCCGGTGACGTCACCGATCCAGGTCAACGGCGCATTGAGCAGGGCGATCAGGGCGATGAAGGCCAGCAGCATGGCGCCGATGTTCAGCGCAAGGCGCAGGCCGTCACCGGCACCGGCTGCGGCGGCATCGATGATGTTGGAGGAGGTCTTTTCCACTTCCATCTTGACCGTGCCGCGGGTCAGCGGGGTGCCGGTTTCCGGCACCAGCAGCTTGGCGACCACCAGCGTGGCCGGCGCGGCCATGATCGAGGCGGCCAGCAGATGTTTGGCGTAGAAGGCCTGCGAGGCCGGATCGCCTCCGCCGAGCATGCCGACGTAAGCGGCCAGCACGCCGCCAGCGATATGCGCCATGCCGCCGATCATCATGGTGATCAGCTCGGACTGGGTCATCTTGGAAATGTACGGGCGTACGGTCAGCGGCGCCTCGGTCTGGCCGATGAAGACGCTGGCGCAGACGCTGGTGGTTTCCGCGCCGGACACGCGCATCACCTTGGTGATGGCCGCAGCCATGACCCGTACGATGGCCTGCATCACGCCCAGGTGGTACATCACACCCATCAGCGCCGAGAAGAAGATGATGGTCGGCAGTACCTGGAAGGCGAAGATGAAGCCGTACTTGGGCACATCCATCAGGCTGCCGAAGATGAAGTTCGAGCCTTCATTGACGAAGCTCAGGATCTTGACGAAGCCCTTGCCCAGCCAATCGAACACGTCACGGCCGCCCGGAACCAGCAACACCAGCGCCGCAAACGCGATCTGCAGGGAGATGCCGGTGGCAACCAGTTTCCAATCAACGGCTTTCTTGTTGTTGGAGAAAAGCCAGGTGATGCCCAAAAGCACCGCCAGGCCGAACAGGCCGAAGCCGATTCTGCCCAAACCTTCGAACATGAGTAATCCCCGGGCGTGCCCGCAAAAGACGCAAGCCTAGAGCAGCGGCTGATGCCGGGCAAGAATATCTCCGGCATAAGCCGGTATTTGCTGGGATTGCGCCGGTATCGGCAAGGTCCGCAGGGCGGTCTGCTGCGCAGCCGGGGTTACACTTGCCGCCTGTCTGCGCGGATTCCGCGCACCGTCCCCTAGTTGGAGCCAGCCATGCAATACCGTCGTCTCGGGTCGTCCGGCCTGCAGCTGTCCGCCTTGTCGTTTGGTGCCTGGGTGACCTTTGGCAGCCAGATCGGGCGCGACGAGTCGCGCAACCTGATTGCCTGCGCCTGGGACAACGGGGTCAACTTCTTCGACAACGCCGAGGTCTATGCCAAGGGCCGCGCCGAGGAGGTGATGGGCGATGTGATCGCCGACCTGCGGCTGCCGCGCGACGGCTTCTGCGTGTCATCCAAGGTGTTCTTCGGTGCGGTCGACGCGCCGGCGCCGACCCAGCGCGGGCTCTCGCGCAAACACGTCACCGATGCCTGCCACGCCGCGCTCAAGCGCCTGCGGGTGGATTATCTGGACCTGTATTACTGTCATCGCCCGGACGCGGAGACGCCGATCAGCGAGACCGTGCTGGCAATGGACACCCTGATCCGCCAGGGCAAGGTGTTGTACTGGGGCACCTCGGAGTGGTCGGGCGCGCAGATCGCCGAGGCCGTGGCCTTTGCCCGCGCCAACCATCTGTATGCGCCGACCATGGAACAGCCGCAGTACAACCTGTTGCACCGCGAGCGCGTGGAGCAGGAGTACGCGCCGTTGTATGCCGATGCCGGTTTGGGCACCACCATCTGGTCGCCGCTGGCCTCCGGCCTGCTGACCGGCAAGTACAACGACGGTATCGGCGAGGATTCGCGCCTGGGGCAGTCCACGCTGGGCTGGTTGCAGGCCTCGGTGCTGGGTGAGCCGGCCGATGATCGTCTGGGCAAGGTGCGTCGTTTCACTGCCTTGGCAGCGCAGCTTGGCGAATCGCCGGCGCAGCTGGCGATCGCCTGGTGCCTGCGCAACCCACAGGTATCCAGCGTGATCCTGGGTGCGAGCCGGGTATCGCAGCTGGAAGAGAACCTGCGCGCGCTGGACGTGCTGGCACGGGTGGAAGAGGGTGCCTGGCAGCAGATCGAGGCGGCTTTCGCCTGATCGCGCGGGTGTAGTGCCGAGCCATGCTCGGCAGCACCTTGCCAGCAGGGTTTCAGGCCGGTGTTTGTTGGATTTGGGGAATTTGTGGGAGCGGCGTAAGCCGCGAAGTCACAGATTTGTCAGGTGGCGGACAGATTGGTGACGTCAGCATCGCCAGCTTCGCGGCTTACGCCGCTCCTACAGTGGAAGGGCTGCTGGGAGAGCGCCTGCCGAGCATGGCTCGGCACTACAGGGGCCGGGCTTTTGTAGGAGCGGCGTAAGCCGCGAAGCCACAGATTTGTCAGGTGGCGGACAGGTTGGTGACGTCAGCATCGCCAGCTTCGCGGCTTATGTCGCTCCCACAAACGGAACTGGGTGCCCGTAAGGCCCCTGCCGAGCATGGCTCGGCACTACAGGGGCCAGGCTTTTGTAGGAGCGGCGTCAGCCGCGCAGCCCTAGATTTTTGAGGTTGGGGGGGGGTTGGTGCTGCAGGCGGCGCCCGCTTAGCGGGGGGCCGCCCGCCCGGCAGGG
>NZ_JBRREF010000080.1:0-21063 GCF_056760135.1 Stenotrophomonas sp. STEN023
GCCTCTGCCGAGCATGGCTCGGCACTACAGGGCTTCTCAGCCGTTTTCCTGCAGCGCCAGCTGCATGTCGCGCTGGCGTCGCTTGTCGGCGCGGGCCGAGATCCACCAACCCAGCACCGCCACCGTCGATACCGCCAGCACCATCAGCGTGGCCAGGGCGTTGATCTTCGGGCTCACGCCCATGCGTACCGAGGCGAAGATCTTCATCGGCAGTGTGGTCGAGCTGGGGCCGGCGACGAAGCTGGCAATCACCACGTCATCCAGCGACAGGGTGAAGGCCAACAGCCAGCCGGACAGCAGCGCCGGGGCGATGATCGGCAAGGTGATCAGGAAGAACACCTTGAGCCGGTTCGCACCCAGGTCCATCGCCGCTTCTTCCAGCGAACGGTCCAGCTCCTGCAGGCGCGAGGACACCACCACCGTGACGAAGGAGATGGTGAAGGTCACATGCGCGATCCAGATCGCCACCACGCCCTTGGACGGCAGGCCGAACAGGCCACCCATCGATACCAGCATCAGCAGGATCGACAGGCCGATGATCACTTCCGGCATCACCAGCGGTGCGGTCACCAGCGCACCAAAAATGGTCTTGCTGGGGAAGCGCTTGAAGCGGGTCATCGCCATCGCCGCCATGGTGCCGATCACCATCGAAGCCGAGGCGGTCCAGAACGCGATCTTGATGCTGATCCAGGCCGCCTGCAGCAGCTGCCGGTCACGGAACAACTCGCCGTACCACTGCGTGGAGAAGCCGGCCCATACCGTCGCCAGCCGCGAGGAGTTGAACGAGTACACCATCAACAACAGGATAGGCAGGTACAGGAAGGCGAAGCCGAGCAGCAGGATGCTCCAACCCAACCAGGAACTACGCCGGGTCATGCTCATGCCAGCTTCCCTTCCAGCTCACGCTGCTGCGAACGGTTGAAGATGATGATGGGGATCAGCAGCAGGATCAGCATCACGATCGCCACCGCCGAAGCCAACGGCCAGTCGCGGTTGTTGAAGAATTCGCCCCACAGCACGCGGCCGATCATCAGCGTATCAGGGCCGCCGAGCATTTCCGGGATCACGAACTCGCCCACCGCCGGGATCATCACCAGCATGCAGCCGGCGATGATGCCGCTGCGCGACAGCGGCAAGGTGATGCGCGCGAAGGCCTGCCAGGGCTTGGCGCCGAGGTCGTAGGCCGCTTCCAGCAAACGGTTGTCGAGCTTGACCAGATTGGCGTACAGCGGCAGCACCATGAACGGCAGATAGCAGTAGACGATGCCGATATAGGCCGCCACCGGCGTATAGAGGATGCGCAGTGGTTCGTCGATCAGACCAATGCTCATCAGCGTGCGGTTGATCAGGCCATTGCTGTCGAGGATGCCGATCCACGCATAGACGCGGATCAGGAACGAGGTCCACGACGGCAGCACCACCAGCATCATCGCGATGTTGCGCGCCGACGGCGACATGCGCGAGATCACGTAGGCCATCGGGTAGCCGATCAACAAGGTCAGCAGCGTGGAGATCACCGCGATCTTGATCGAGCTCAGGTAGGCAACTATGTACTGGCTGTCGGTGAACAGCGCTGTGTAGTTGCCCAGGTTGAGATTGACCGTGAACGCATTGTCCACGTACTCCACAATGGAGGTATACGGCGGCATCGCCACCGCCATCTTGGCGAAGGATATCTTCAAGACGATCAGGAACGGGATCGCGAAGAACAGCAGCAGCCACAGATAAGGCACGCCGATCACACCCGCGCGCGCACCCGGCAGCCACCTCCGCCAACCGCTGGTGAGTGGGCTGGTCGCGCTCATGAGGTCAGCACCACGCCGTCGTTGTCATCCCAGGACACCCATACTTCGTCGTTCCAGGTGATGCCGTCGCTGTCCCAGCGCTTCATGTTGGCGAAATTGGACAGGATCTTGGCACCGCTGGGCAGCCGCACGTGATAGACCGAGTGACTGCCGAAGTAGGCAATGTCCTCGACCACGCCGAAGGCTTTGTTGGTATCGCCTTCGGGCTCTTCCTTGGCGATATGCACCTTCTCCGGACGCAGCGCGAAGGCCACCGGCTGGCCTTCGTAACCGGTGATGCCGTGGCCGACGTAGATCGGC
Source organism: Stenotrophomonas sp. STEN023 (assembly GCF_056760135.1). Classification (NCBI taxonomy): domain Bacteria; kingdom Pseudomonadati; phylum Pseudomonadota; class Gammaproteobacteria; order Lysobacterales; family Lysobacteraceae; genus Stenotrophomonas; species Stenotrophomonas sp. STEN023. The sequence goes on from NZ_JBRREF010000080.1 coordinate 2,106, forward strand.
GCCGGGAAGTCGGCGGTGCGCACAGTGACGTATTCGGGCAGGTCCTCGTCGATCACGCCTTCAAACGAATTCACCGAACCGATGAAGCCAGCGACGAAGCGGTTGGCCGGCTGCTCGTAGATGTCATCCGGCTTGCCGATCTGCTGGATCCAGCCCTGGTCCATCACCGCGATGCGGGTGGCCATGGTCATGGCTTCTTCCTGGTCATGGGTGACCATCACGCAGGTCACGCCAAGCTGCTCGATGATGTTGACCAGTTCCAGCTGCATCTTCGAGCGCAGCTTCTTGTCCAGCGCGCCCATCGGTTCGTCCAGCAACAGCAGCTTGGGACTCTTGGCCAGCGAGCGGGCCAGCGCCACACGCTGCTGCTGGCCGCCGGAAAGCTGGTGCGGCTTGCGCTTGCCCAGCTTTTCCAGCTGCACCAACTCCAGCATCTCGCCAACGCGGCGGGCAATGGCGTCCTTGGCCATGCCGTCCTGCTTCAGGCCGAAGGCGATGTTCTGCTCCACCGTCATGTGTGGGAACAGCGCATAAGACTGGAACATCATGTTGATCGGACGCTCGTACGGCGGCAGCGCGGTGATCGGCTGGCCGTCGAGCAGGATCGTGCCCTTGGTCGGGGTTTCGAAGCCGGCCAGGCAGCGCAGCAGGGTGGACTTGCCGCTGCCCGAACCGCCCAGTAGAGCGAATATCTCGCCCTTGCGCACGTCCAGGTTGACGTCGTCGACGGCGACGAAGCCATCGAATTCCTTGCGCAGATCGCGGATGGACAGGTAGCCGGGCTCGCTGTTCAAAGCGATGGCCTCTGGCTTGGCGTCAACGGGCATGTAGGGCTCCGGAAGCGGGCAGATGAACAAACGCGCGTAGTGTAGCCCCTGAATTTGCGGGCGACACCGCTGGCTGTGGCGGTTGGGGCTCACATGAAGCCCTGCGCCTTGTAGGAACGGCGTCAGCCGCGAAGCTGGCAATGCCCGAAAGGCCACAGAGCTTACCCCTCCCCAACCCTCCCCTTGGCTACGCCAATGGGAGGGAGGCAAGCCAAGCCCAGTCAAGCCGCTGCCTGCGGGCGCCACTGTAGTGCCGAGCCATGCTCGGCAGGGGCGTTCCCAGCGACATTTGTAGGAGCGGAGCCAGCCGCGAAGCTGGCAATTCCCGCAGAGCAACAGAGCTCCCCCCTCCCCAGCCCTCCCCTTGGCTGCGCCAAAGGGAGGGAGACAAGCCTTGCGGCCTGCAAACACCCATGTAGTGCCGAGCCATGCTCGGCAGGGCCGCTGTAGGAGCGGCGTGAGCCGCGAAGCTGGCAATACCCGAAGGCCCCAGAAGCCTCCCCCTCCCCAACCCTCCCCTTGGCTGCGCCAAAGGGAGGGAGACAAGCCCTGCCTCGCCTTCTCCACTGGCAACCGGTTGGCCGCGAACGCCACAAACAACAACGCCTCCCTGCAAGAGGGAGGCGTTGTAAGGATCAGCCCCTAAACCTGCCTGAAATCAACGGCCGGTCTTAACCTCGGTCCACAGACGGGTGTACAGCTTGTCCGTCTCCGGGCTGTTGATCGCATAGGTGAACATCTTGGCGGCCACATCTTCAGCCGGGTAGATGGTCTTGTCGTCGCGGATGGCCGGATCGACCAGCGAAGTTGCCGACTTCACCGGGTTGGCGTAGTGGGTCACGTTGGTGTTCTTGGCGGCAACGTCCGGCTGCAGCAGGTAGTTGATGAAGGCGTAAGCATTGCCCGGGTGCTTGGCGTCCTTGGGGATGGCCAGCATGTCGAACCACTGCGGTGCGCCTTCCTTGGGGATGGAATACGCCACTTCCACGCCGTTCTTGGCCTCTTCGGCACGGTCACGGGCCTGGATGATGTCACCCGACCAGCCCACCACCAGGCAGGTGCTGCCGTTGGCCAGCGAACCCACGTACTGCGAGGAGTGGAAGTTCTGCACGTACGGACGGATCGACTTGAGCAGGTCAGCCGCCTTCTGCAGCACGGCCGGGTCGGCGCTATGCGGGTCTTCGCCCAGGTAATGCAGGGCCACCGGGATCATGTCGGCCGGGGTGTCCAGCAGGGTCACGCCGCAGTCCTTCATCTTGGCGATGTTTTCCGGCTTGAACACCAGGTCCCAGCTGTTGGCGATGTCGGCGCTGCCGCCAAAACGCTCCTTCAGCTTGGCCACGTTGTAGCCGATGCCGGTGCTGCCCATCATGTACGGCACGCCGTACTGGTTGCCCGGGTCCTGGCCGGCGATGCGCTGCATCACCGCCGGATCGAGGTTGGCCAGGTTCGGGATCTTGCTCTTGTCCAGCGGCAGGAACACGCCGGCCTGGATCTGGCGGCCGAAGAAGTTCAACGTCGGCACCACGATGTCGTAGCCGCTGTCGCCGGTCAGCAACTTGGTCTCGACCATCTCGTCGCTGTCGAACACGTCGTAGGTGACCTTGATGCCGGTCGACTTCTCGAAGTTCGGGATGGTGTCTTCGGCGATGTAGTCCGAATAGTTATAGACATTGAGGACCTTGGCCTCGCCGCCTTCAGCGGGCTTGGCGCCGGGTTCCTTGCCGCCGCAGGCAGCAAGCAGGGAAATGGCGACACCAACGGTCAGAATGCGCAGATTCATGGGTTCTCCAGTGTGATCCGGGAGCGGTATGGGGGACCGGCCAAGCCGGGAGGTGGGCATATTGTCCCATCTGCGGCCGCTTCATGTGTAGAAGAAGGGTGTATGGCTTCGGCGGTTGTAGGAGCGGCGTGAGCCGCGAAGCCGGCAATGCTTGAAACGCTACAGCAGAGCTACCCCTCCCCAACCCTCCCCTTTGCTGCGCAAAAGGGAGGGAGACAAGCCTCGCGGTCAAACATTCAACAGCAGGAACTCGCGCTCCCAGGAGCTGATCACGCGGAAGAAGGTTTCGTACTCTTTGCGCTTTACCGAAACATAGGCGCGGCAGAAGCGCCGCCCCAGCAGCTCCTGCAGGGCATCGCAGCCCTCCAGTGCATCCAGCGACTCGCCCAGCGAGCGCGGCAGTTCGTAGCCGAGCTCCTTGGCGTTGCCGGTGATGGGCGGTGTCGGAGTCAGCTTCTCGCGGATGCCGAGCAGGCCACAGGCCAGCGTGGCCGCCATCGCCAGATAGGGATTGGCGTCGGAACCGGCAAAACGGCTTTCAACGCGGTTGTTCTCCAGGCTATCCATCGGCACGCGCAGGCCGCAGGTGCGGTTGTCGAAACCCCACTCCACATTGCTCGGCGATACCTCGCCGAATACCAGCCGGCGATAGGAATTCACGTTCGGAGCGAAGAAAGCCATCGCCGCCGGCACGTACTTCTGCAGGCCGGCCAGATAGTTGTCGAAAGTCTCGCTGTACTCACCTTCGGCATGGCCGGCAAATACATTGCGGCCGTCGGCAATGCGCACCAGGCTCTGGTGGATGTGCATGGCACTGCCCGGCTCGGTCTCCATTGGCTTGGCCAGGAAGGTGGCATAGATGCCATGGCGCAGCGCGGCCTCACGCATGGTGCGCTTGAACAGGAACACCTGGTCGGCCAGTGACATCGCGCCATCGTGGGTGAAGTTCACTTCCAGCTGCGCGGCGCCAGATTCGTGGATCAAGGTGTCCACGTCCAGCTTCATCGCATCGCAATAGTCGTACATCAGATCGAGGATGGGATCGAATTCATTGACCGCATCGATCGAGTACGACTGCCGCGCGGTCTCCGGGCGACCGGAGCGGCCGGCGGGCGGCAGCAGCGGGAAATCCGGGTCGGTGTTCTTCTGCACCAGGAAGAACTCAACCTCCGGCGCGACCACCGGCTTCAGCCCCAGCGCTTCATACGCAGCCAGCACCCGTCGCAGAACATTGCGCGGTGCCAGCTCATGCGGTTGGCCGCTTTTGGTGTAGCAGTCGTGAATGATCTGTGCAGTCGGATCCGTGGCCCATGGCACCATGCGCACGGTGTCAGGATCCGGCCGCAGGATCATGTCCGCGTCAGCTGGCGAGGTAAGCTCGTAATAGTCGTCCGGGTATTCGCCGGTCACCGTTGTGGCGAATACGCCTTCCGGCAGGCGCGTGCCGTAGTCATGCGAGAACTTGTCGGCCGGGATGATCTTGCCGCGCGCGTTACCGGTGATATCAGGCACCAGGCATTCGACCTCGGTGATGTGCCGTTCCTTGAGCCAGCGCAGCAGCAGGCTTTCTTCCTGTACGGCGATGGCGGTTTTACGGCTGCGGGTGCGGGGGCGCGACGTCATGGGGAACCAACTTGTTTGTTTGACCGATAGCGGCGACAGGCCTCGCCGAAGGCTTGGAATATGCCCAGATAGAACGGGTTCTCGGTAACCCGCCACTCCGGGTGAAACTGCAGGCCGAGCAGGAACGACCGGCCAGTGCCACGAAACGCCTCGATCAGCCCATCCGGCGCGCGGGCTTCGACCTGCAGCCCCTCGCCCAGCCGGGCAACACCTTGCCCGTGCACCGAATTGACCATTACCTCGCTGCCACCGGCAATGCCTGCCAGCAAGCCGCCGGGACTCAGGATCAAGCCATGTGCCGGACCATACTGCACCTGCAACGATGACGCTGGGTTTTCACGGTGATCAGCCAGCCCGGGCACTTCATGCACTTTCGGATGCAGGCTGCCGCCAAAGGCGACATTGATCTCCTGGAAACCACGGCAGATAGCCAGTATCGGCATGCCCAACGCCAGTGCCTGCGGGATCAGCCCGAACACATTGGCATCGCGCGCAGGGTCATGCGGATTGCCCGGCCAGCTGTCACCGCCATCGTAGTGATGCGGCTCGATGTTGCTGGTTGCACCGGTCAATAGCAGGCCGTCCAGCGTCGCCAACCACGCCTCGGCCGGCAGCGGCGGTTGCAGCATTGGCAGCAGCAGCGGCGTGGCCAGCGCACCGTCAACAACGGCGCGCACATACTTTTCACCAACGACAAGAAACGGATGGGACCCGATCGGTTTGCTGTCGGTAGGCAAGCCGACCAGCGGCAGGCTGGCCATGGATGAAGCTCTTGAGACGTGCCTGCACGCTACCCCTGCCCCGCTGATTAGGCAACCAAGCGCCATCCGGCATTCAAGTAACGCAAGGCACACTACACAGGTTCTTCACCGGCCTGCGCACGCCGCATGCGCCGGTATCGTTACACTTCCCGCCCCTGATTCGGCCTGATGTCCGTGGACGCCGCTGCATCCGTATATCCCCCGAGCTGGTATGCCGCCAGCCAACCCGATCTTCCAGCACGTGCGCCCCTGCGTGGGCAGGCGCGCGCCGACGTGGCCGTGCTCGGTGCCGGCTATACCGGCCTGACCGCCGCACTGGCCTTGGCCGAAAAGGGCTACAAAGTCACCGTACTGGAGGCCGAGCGTGTTGGCTGGGGCGCTTCAGGCCGCAATGGCGGCCAGACGATTGTTGGCTACGGCTGCGAGCAGGACACGCTGGAAGCGCTGGTCGGCGACGCCGATGCGCGCCTGCTGTTCGACTTCTCGCGCGACGGCATGCAGATGCTCAAGCAGCGCATCGGCAGGCATGGCATCGACTGCGACTGGCGCGACGGCCATGCCAGCGTGCCGATCCATCCGCGCCAGGAACGCGCCCTGCGCGCCGACATCGAGCGCATGGCGCAGCGCTACGACTACCCGCTGGAATGGTGGGACCGCCCGCGCCTGCAGCAGGAACTGGCCAGCGAACGCTATCTCGGCGCCATGTACGACGCAGCCAGCGGCCATCTGCATCCGCTCGCCTATGCGCAGGGTCTGGCCCGCGCTGCCGAGGCGGCCGGCGTCGTCATCCACGAACAGTCACCGGTCACCCGGCTTGAGCGCGGCACACAACCGGCGCTGATCACCGCCCAGGGCCGGGTCGATGCCGATTTCGTCGTACTGGCCGGCAACGCCTGGCTGCAGGACATCGCACCGGAGCTGGAAACCCGGATGATGCCGGTCGGCACCTATATAGGCGCCACCCAGCCGCTGGGCGCCGCACGTGCGAAGGCGCTGATCCGCAACGACATGGCCGTGGCCGACGTGAACTGGGCGCTGGACTACTTCCGGCTCAGCCGCGACCACCGCCTGCTGTTCGGCGGCCAGGCCAATTACTCGGCGCTGCCGCCGCCAGGGCTGCGCGCCAGCATGACCCGGCGTATGCGGCGGGTATTCCCGCAGTTGGCCGATGTCGAGATGGAATACGTGTGGGGCGGCTATATCGACATCACCCGCAACCGTGCCCCGCATTGGGGCCGGATTACCCCGAACGTGTACTTCGCGCAGGGCTTCTCCGGCCACGGCGTGGCCAGCACCGGCCTGGCCGGTGAAGTGATTGCCGCCGCCATTGCTGGCCAGGCGCAGCGCCTGGACGTGTTCGAGCGCATCCCGCACAGCGTATTCCCCGGCGGCAAGGTCTTGCGCATGCCGATGCTGGTGGCGGCGATGTCCTGGTACAAGCTGCGGGACCTGCTCTGGTAGCTTGAAACCGGAAGCAGCGAACCGGGCGCTGGAGATCGGGAACGACCGCTTCGCTCACTGCTATCCCCCTCCTAATTGCCGCTCAAGTTCCTGTGCCAGTGGCCGCTACATGTTCCGATGCTCCCTATTCTTGCCACCACCGCCAGCCCGCCACAGGCCGCCTTCGACAGCCCGTCGATCGCGCCGTTGCCGCAACGCATCCTGCTGGTGGAGAACTCGCGCACCTTCACCACGATGCTGCGCGAGGCCATCGAGCAGCGACTGGAACTGTCGGTCAGCGTCGCCTCCACCTTGGCCGAGGCCGGTGAACTGCTGGACAGCGAAGACGGCTGGTTCCTGGTCCTGACCGGGCTGGTGCTCGCCGATGGTGACCGCGACCAGGTGGTGCAGTATTTCGTCAACCGTGGCCTGCCCACCATCGTGGTCAGCGGCGTCTATGACGAGGATCTGCGCAAGCGGGTGCTGCAACAGCAGATCATCGACTACGTATTGAAGAACACACCAGGCAGCATCGACTACCTGGTCTGGCTGGTGCAGCGCATGGAGCGCAACCGCCGCATCGCGGCGCTGGTCGTGGACGACTCACCTTCAGCACGCGCCTATGCCGCTGCCTTGCTGGCGATGTACGGCTACCACGTCATCGAGGCCGACGACGGCCTTTCGGCGCTGCGCGCGATCGAAGCTGATCCGGCGATTCGACTGGTCATCGTCGACGAGGAAATGCCCGGCATGCAGGGTGTTGAGCTGACCCGTAGGCTGCGCGCACTGCGCGCTCGCGACAAAGTGGCAGTGATTGGCATCTCCGGCAATTCGGACCCGTCGCTGATTCCACGCTTCCTCAAGAACGGTGCCAATGATTTCCTGCGCAAGCCCTTCTCGCGCGAAGAGTTCTTCTGCCGCGTCTCGCAGAACGTGGACCAGCTGGAACTGATCGGCACCTTGCAGGATCTGGCTACGCGTGACTTCCTGACCGGCCTGCCCAACCGCCGCAGCTTCCTCGAACAGAGCCAACGCCAGCTCAGCGCGGTCAACAATGGCGGCATGGTTGCCGTGGCGATGGTCGACATCGATCACTTCAAGCACATCAACGACAGCCTTGGCCACGAGGCCGGCGACCAGGCCATCCGCGCCGTCGCCTCGGTATTGCAGGCCAATACCCGCAGCCAGGACATCAGCTCGCGCTTTGGCGGCGAGGAGTTCTGCCTGATGGTCAGCGGCATGGATGCAGCTGCCAGCGCTGCGCACTTCGAAAAAGTGCGCCAGGCAGTCGCCGATCTGCAGCTCCCGTTCGGCGACAACATCCTGAGCATGACGGTCAGCATCGGCGTCTGCCGCATGCCCTTGCACAGCGGTAATCTGCACCAGCTCATCACCGAAGCAGATCGCCAGCTCTACCTGGCCAAGGCTGGCGGCCGCAACCGCGTCTGCAGCGCTGACACGCACTGACGCAGGCCCGCATGAGATCTGAATGAGATCAGTGCCCGAACGCTGGCATTGATCCAGATCAACGCGCCTGCCCGGCCTGCTCCCTACAGTGCAACTCAAAGCACACGGGGAGAAGCAGCGGTGGCACTACTGATCTGGCAGGACGATCTCAATACGGGCGTCGATGTCATCGACCATCAGCACATGCGCATCGTGGAGATGCTCAACCACCTGCACGTTGCCCAGAAAAGCCTGGAACAGGTAGCCGTGGCGGAAGTCATCGACGAACTGGTGGACTACACCATGTCGCACTTTGCCTTCGAGGAAGAACTCATGGAAGAAGCCGGCTACCCGTTCTGCGCTGCACACAAGCGTGTGCATGAAGTGTTCGGCAAGCGCGTGTCCGAGTACCGCATGCGTTTCCAATCCGGCGAGGACGTCACTGACGAACTGCGCAACATGCTCTCGCGCTGGCTGTTCAACCACATCCGCGGTGACGACAAGGCCTATGCCGAACACGTCAAGCGCCACCTCAACCAGTTCGCCAAGGATCACCAGGAAGGCAGCTGGCTGGGACGCACATTGAAGCGGTTGTTCCGCTGAATGGTTTTGCAGGACCGGCGCGGTTGCGGACATCCCTCCAGATATCACCGCCACGCCGCTCCTGCGTTTTATCGCTGCAGGAACGCCGCAAGGCGCACACGTCGCCGGTCTTGTGTGGGACCGGCGATAGTCGCGACTTACGGCGTCCCTGCGGCACCCTGCTGCTGCCAACGGCCGATTGCAAGCAAGGCCAGCCCGGTCAACAGCGCGGTGACACAGAGGTAGCCGCCAACGGCGGCAATGCCGAACTTCCCCGCCAGCCAGGTCGCCGCATAGGGCGCAGGGGCGGCACCAAGAATACCGGCCAGATTGAACGACAAGGATGCGCCGGTATAGCGCACCTGCACCGGATACAGGCTGGCCAGCATGGTGCCGCAGGGGCCGTAGGTCAGGCCCATCAGGAACAGGCCCAGCGACAGGAACAGTACTACCTGCAACGAATGGCCAGCCTGGAACAAGGGCTGGAACAGCAGACCGAACACGAAGATGCCCAGCGTCGCCCACAACATCGCTCTCACCGTGCCATGACGATCGCCGTACAGCGCCGCCAACGGGATGCCAGCGGCGAAGAACAGGATGCCGACCATCTGCATCAGCAGGAAGTCTTCGCGCGCATAGCCCAGCGCCGAGGTGCCAAAGCCCAGCGTGAACACCGTCATCAGGTAGAACAGCACGAAGGTGGCGAACGCCGCCAAGGTACCCGCGACCACGGCAAAACCATGGGTGACCAGCACCTCGCGCATCGGCAGGCGCACGCGCTGGCCGTTATCCAGCGCCTTCTGGAAATCCGGTGTCTCGCGGATGTTCAAACGCACCCACAGGCCGACGATCACCAACAGCGCACTGGCAATGAATGGCACGCGCCAGCCCCAGGCCAGGAAGCTGGCGTCATCCAGCACCCGCCCCAGCAGCAGGAAGGTACCGGCCGACAGCAGGAAGCCCAGCGGCGCACCCAGCTGCGGGAACATGCCGTACCAGGCACGCTTGCCAGGCGGTGCGTTCTCGGTCGCCAGCAACACCGCGCCGCCCCACTCCCCGCCCAGCCCGAGGCCCTGTCCGAAACGGCACAAGGCCAACAACAGCGGCGCGGTCACCCCGATGTCGTGATAGGTCGGCAGCAGGCCGATTGCCACCGTCGACAAGCCCATCGTCAGCAGCGCCGCCACAAGCGTAGCCTTGCGCCCGATCCGGTCGCCGTAATGCCCGAACACCGCCGAGCCCACCGGCCGCGCAATGAAGGCCACCGCGAACGTCGCCAGCGACTGCAGCAGCGCGGCATCGTTGCTGCTTTCCGGGAAGAACAGCTTGGGAAACACCAGTACCGCCGCGGTGGCGTAGATATAGAAATCGAAGAATTCGATGGTGGTGCCGATCAGGCTGGCCGCCAAAACGCGGCGCGGGGAGTTCAGAGGGACGGAGCTGGCGGCGTTCGACATGGTCATGACAGGCGGGCAATGGCCGCAGTCTGCCATGCAGCGCCGCGCCGACCATTATTTGGTTGCAGCCGACACGGTCGCTTGACGAGCAGGCCGGATCCGCATCGGTTGCCCGGAACCATTGTCATCATTGGCGGTCACAGCACCGGCCCCCGCATGGACGCATCGCCGATGTCGACAACTTCCAGACGTATCCGGCACCCCCTGCCGCACCTGAGCGCGGTGATCGTGGTGTTTGCTGTCCACGGCAGTATTGCTTTCTGGTTGTTGCAACCAGAGCCGCTGGCCCGGCCAGATGATGAAGTGCGCATCAGCCTGCGCTGGTTACCGCGCCCTCCGCTCCCGGCCGTCGCAGCCCAGCCTGCCGCGTCCGTGGCGTCGAACAGCACGCCGGCGACCAGCTCGCACTCCCGGCGTTCGCCGAGCCAGCAACTGCAGCCGGTAGCGCCGCAATCCGCGGCGCCGGCCCAACAGCCCTTGAACCTGGCCATTTCCGATGCTGCCGTTGGCGGCACCGCGGTGACCGCCGATACCTTCGCCCCGCATGCATTCCGGCGCCTCAATGAAGACCCGGCCTTTCAGCACAGGCCGCGCTACTTCCGCCTGAAGCCACAGATGAGCCCACGGCAGATGATCCAGGGCGTGGCCAGCTATCTCGGTTTCTGGCCGCCAGGCTACGAGATAGACCCCTGCAGCCTCAGCCGGAGTGACGTGAACTACTTCCAGAACGCGGTGAACGAGCGCGACCGCGACGCCCTGCGCAGCGCGCTGCTGCAGGAAAGCGCGCGCTGCCGCTGAAACCACCGCCATTGCTCACACACGATCACAGCAGGCAATGCCCACGATTTACGGATATGTAACCCATCCGGGCCAAACGCTGTTTAGGCTCGGTTGGTTCGTTGTGCACTCCCCCACCGTTTGGAGAACCTCATGACAGAATCCACCCCGCGTTTTGAGCACGAAGCCGACGCCACCGCCGCTTACTGGCACAACACCCCGCTGAATACGTTGCCGCCCCCGGACATGGTCGGCAACTACCAGCGCTTCAAGCCATTGCCTACCGAGGGCATCCAGACGCGCAAGGCATGGATCGTCGGCGGCGGCATCGCCGGCATGGCAGCGGCGTTCTATTTGATCCGCGACGGCCATATGCCCGGCGAGAACATCACCATCATCGAAGGCGCCGGTATCGAGGGCGGCTCGCTGGACGGCGCCGGCAACCCCGAGGACGGCTACATCGTGCGCGGCGGCCGCGAGATGAACTGGAACTACGACAACCTGTGGGACATGTTCCAGGACGTGCCGGCATTGGAGCTGCCGGAAGGCTTCAGCGTGCTCGACGAATACCGGCTTGCCAACGACGCCGACCCGAACTGGTCCAAGTCGCGGCTGATGCACAAGCAGGGCCAGGTGTTGCCCGACTTCACCCGCTTCGGCCTGAACCGCAAGCAGCAATGGGAAGTGGTCAGCCTGCTGCTCAAGCGCAAGGACCAGCTCGACGACCTGACCATCGAGGATCATTTCAGCGAAGGCTTCCTGGCCAGCAATTTCTGGTTCCTGTTCCGCTCGATGTTCGCCTTCGAGAACTGGCACAGCCTGCTGGAGATGAAGCTCTACATGCATCGCTTCCTCGATGCCATCGATGGCTTCGGCGACATGTCCACGTTGGTCTTCCCCAAGTTCAACCAGTACGACACCTTCGTCACCCCGCTGATCAAGCTGCTGCGCGAGAAGGGCGTACAGGTGAAGCTCGGCACCCAGGTGCTGGACATGGACTTCGATGTACAGGGCGAGCAGCGCACCGTCACCGCGCTGCATACGCGTGACAGCAATGGCGAAGGTCGACTCGCCGTCGCACCGCGTGACCTGGTCATTGCGCTGACCGGCTCGATGACCGAAGACACCGCCTACGGCGATATTGAAACGGTGCCGGTGTTGAAGAAGCGCCACGGCGGCCCGGCCGAAGGCAGCAGCTGGGGCCTGTGGCGAAACCTTGCCAAGCACTCGCCGGTATTCGGCAAGCCTGACAAGTTCTGTGGTGACATCGATCGCTCGATGTGGGAGTCGGCCACGCTCACCTGCAAGCCGTCGCCGCTGGTGGACAAGCTGCGCGAGCTCTCGGTCAACGATCCGACATCAGGCCGCACCGCAACCGGCGGCATCATCACCTTCACCGATTCCAACTGGGTATTGAGCGTCACCATCAACCGTCAGCCGCATTTCCCCGGCCAGCCCAAGGACACGGTGGTGATGTGGGTATACGCACTGTTGATGGACCAGCCCGGCAACTTCATCAAGAAGACCATGCCCGAATGCACGGGACGCGAGATCGTAGCCGAGCTCTGCCACCACCTGGGCATTACCGATCAGCTCGATGCCATCATTCCGCATACCAAGGTGCGGCTGGCACTGATGCCGTACATCACCGCTCAGTTCATGCCACGCGCGGCCGGCGACCGCCCGCATGTGGTGCCGGCCGGCTCCACCAACCTGGCCCTGGTTGGCCAGTTCGTTGAAACAGCAAACGATGTGGTGTTCACCATGGAAAGCTCGGTGCGCACCGCACGCATCGCGGTCTACAGCCTGCTCGACCTGCCAAAACAGGTTCCCGATCTCAGCCCAACCCAGTACGACATCCGCAACCTGCTCAAGGGTGCGCGCGCACTCAACAACGGCGAGCCATTCATCGGCGAACGCTTGTTGCACAAATTCCTGGGCGATACCTACTTCGCCCACATCCTGCCGCCGTTGCCCAGCAACGAAGGCGAGTCCACCCGCCGCGAACGGCTTGAAGCGGAACTGGCTGGGCTAAAGGACAAGGGCGGCGCGGTATTGCAGGGATTCGCGCAGTGGCTGGATCGTTTTGCGGGTCAGTTGCGCAAGCGTGGCGATGACTGAAGCCTGATGAAGTAGCGCAGGGCACCTGGCTACAAACCAGGTGAAAAACTGTGGGAGCGGCGTAAGCCGCGAAGCACGCATCACATCAGAGACAAGCAGCTCTGCGATCAGATGATGTATCGGCTTCGCGACTGACGTCGCTCCCACAAACCTGCACGCAGGCAGGCTACGGGTGAGGCCCTTGCCGAGCATGGCTCGGCACTACGACTGCCTGTTGTTGCGCGCTGGCCCAAGCATCGTCCGCGCACGTATTGAACACTCCGAAAACATTTTTTTTCCATCGCTTGCACATCGATTAACCGCATCCGATTGCCACGCACTGAAACCACGACAATTCACGGATTGATACAGGTTGCCGAGGTTAGGGTTGATCCCGCGCCAGAAGCGCGATGAACCCGAAGGAGCAGACCAATGACCAACCGACCGCTACGTACCGCTTTGATTGCAGCCGCACTGACATTGGCCGGCAACGGCATCGCCCAGGCCCAGGATGCATTGACCGCGCCGCAGGTGCGCGCGCACCTGGAGTCGCAGGGCTATACCGACATCAAGGACGTCAGGTTCGAGGACGGCATGTGGGAAGCGGATGCGAGAAGTGCAGATGGCAAGAAGGTCGACGTGAAGCTTGATCCGCGCAACGGTACTGTTTACCCGGACAAGGCCGTGTCGCAGCTGGGCGAGGCGGATATCCGCGCGCAGCTATCCAGCGCAGGCTATACCGATGTCAGCGATGTAAAGCTGGACGATGGCATGTGGAAAGCCAAGGGCAAGACCGTCAGCGGCGAGAAGGTAGAGGTGCGACTGGACCCGGCAACTGGCGCCGTGGTTGCACAGGAGAAGGAGTAACAACTGCCCCCCCCCTTTGGCGCAGCCAAGGGGGAGGTTGGGAGGGGGTCGTTTTTGCTGTTGCTTGCAAGGCTTCAAACGCAAGAACCGAAGATCAACAGCCAACCCCTCCCCAGCCCTCCCCTTGGCTACGCCAAAGGGAGGGAGCGCATCAGCCCTCCAGATTGATCCAGGTCGCCTTCATCTCGGTGTACTTGTCGAAGGCATGCAAGGACTTGTCGCGTCCATTGCCGGATTGCTTGTAACCACCGAACGGCGCAGTCATGTCACCACCATCCCAATAATTCACCCACACGCTACCCGCACGCAGTCCACGCGCAAGCCGGTGCGCGCGCGACACATCGCGCGTCCACACACCTGCAGCCAAGCCGTACTCGGTGTCGTTGGCCAGCTGCAGCGCCTGCTGTTCACCGTCGAACGCAATCACCGACAACACCGGCCCGAATATCTCTTCGCGCGCGATGCTTTGCTGCGGGCTCACCTCATCAAACACCGTTGGTTCGATATAGCAACCGCCAGCAACGACCTCCGCACGCTTGCCGCCCAGCAACAGACGCGCGCCTTCCTCGGTACCCTTCCCCACATAGCCCAACACGCGCTGTGTCTGCGCCTCATCCACCATCGCACCCATCGCCGCCTTCGGCTCGAACGGATGTGCGGGCTGCATGTGTCGGCCATGCTCGATGACCTTGGCGACGAACGCATCCTTGATCGAGCGCTCCACCAACAGGCGCGATCCTGCCGTGCATACCTCGCCCTGGTTGTAGAAGATCGCGCTCGCCGCCGCTTCGGCCGCCTTGTCCAGATCGTGCGCATCGGCAAACACGATGTTCGGGCTCTTGCCGCCGCACTCCATGTAGGCGCGCTTCATGTTCGACAGGCCGGCACATTGCAGCAAGCGCTTGCCGACCGCAGTGGAACCGGTGAACACCAATCCGTCCACATCCATGTGCAGCGCCAAAGGCTCGCCAGCACCCTTGCCGTTGCCAGGCACCACGTTGAACACACCATCCGGAACACCGGCCTCGCTGACCAGCTCGGCAAAGCGCAACGCGCTCAACGGCGATTTCTCGGACGGCTTCAGCACTACCGAGTTGCCCGCCGCCAATGCCGGTGCGACTTTCCACGCGGCCATCAGCAGCGGGAAATTCCACGGCACGATCGCACCGACCACGCCCAGCGGCTCGCGGGTGATCAAGCCCAGCTCGTTGGCACCGGTCGGTGCGACCTCGCCGTAGAGCTTGTCCACCGCCTCCGCCGTCCACTGGATGCAGCGGACCACCCCACCGATATCGACCCGCCGCGCCTGCGCCACCGGCTTGCCCATATCCAGGGTTTCCAACAAGGCCAGCTCATCGGCGTGCGCCTCCACCAGGGCTGCCAGCTTCAGCAATACCTGCTTGCGCTTGGCTGGCTTCAACCCGGCCCAATGGCCGGCAGTGAAACTGCGTCGCGCCGCCGCCGCCGCGTGATCAATGTCGATCTGGCCGCCATCAGCAATCTGCCCCAGCACACGCCCGTCGATCGGGCTGACGCAGTCAAACGTGGCCCCTGATGCGGCATCCACGTACTGGCCATTTATGAACGCGCGGGTGCGCAGTGACAGACTGTCGGCAAGCGTCTGCCACTGCTCACGGATCTGGGGACTGTTCATGTGGTTCTTCCGGTGACGAAGGCTTTGCTACTGGGCGTCATGGTACGCCGGCCACCGTAGGGCACCGGCACGGACCTGTTATTTTCGACAAATACAAGGGTTGGCCGCGGCCCCTGCGGGCTTCACAATGCCGCTCCACGTTTCCGGCAGCGCTCATGGACATCATCGTCAACGAAGAACTCAAGGCCTATATCGATCCGCTCACGCAGGACGAGCATGACGCGCTGGAGCGCAGTCTGCTGGCCGAGGGCTGCCGCGACGCGCTGGTGCTGTGGGGCGATGTGCTGATCGACGGCCACAACCGTTACGGCATCTGTTCCAAGCACGGCATCCCGTTCAACACCGTGCAGAACACCCGTTTCAAGTCGATGGACGACGTTCATCTGTGGATGATCGAGCAGCACCTGGGCCGTCGCAGTGTTTCCGACTACCAGCGTGGCGTGCTCGCCCTGCGCAAGCGCGACATCCTGGAGACCCGTCGCCGCAGCGAGCAGGAACAGCTGCGTCGTGAGAGCGAAGGTGAGGCTGCGCCCAGCGCCGCCGCCGATGCCGACAGCCCGCCGTGGGATCCGGCGCCCAAGCTGTCCAAGGCCGATCTGGCCCGCGAAGCCAAGCTCAGCCCAAGCCAGGTGACGATGATCGAGAAGATCCACGATCACGCCACCGCCGAGGTAATCGAAGCGATGCGCGTCGGCGCGATCTCGCTCAGCGCTGCCGCTACCGTGGCCAGCCTGCCTGAGGACGAGCAGCGCGCAGCGGCGCGTGGCGGCAAGGACGAGCTCAAGCAAGCGGCCAAGCGCGTGCGTGATGCCAAGCGCAAGCCCAAGGCAGCGCGTGACGATGCCGATGATGACGCACAGCCGCTGAGCATGGCCGAAGCCGATGGCCTCGATGGCAGTAGCGACAGCGCCGAAGTACAGGCCCTGCGCCAGCGCATCACCTCACTCACCGCCGAGAACCAGGCGCTGCGCATGGAGCTGGATGCACTGCGCGCGCGCATGCTGGCCGCACAGGTCGAAGAACCCAGCGACGCTTGATTGCGCTGAGCCGGCACCCTAGGCTGCAGTCATCCACGCAAGGAGCATGTGATGGCCTCGGCCTCCCCCGAACTAGAAACCTTTGTCCGCGACGCCTTGATGCGCGGACACAGCCGCCAGCAGGTCAGCAGTGCGCTGCTGGCTGCCGGCTGGAGCGAACAGCAGATCAGCGGCGTACTCGATGGCTGGGCCGAGGTCGACTTCCCGCTGCCGGTGCCGCGCCCACGCGCTTCCTTGTCTGCACGCGAAGCCTTCGCCTATCTGGTGCTGTTCAGCACGCTGTATTTCTTTGCCTGGAACCTGGGCAGCCTGCTGTTCCAGTTGATCCAGTACGCCCTGCCCGACCCGGCCGACCCCGATTGGCAATTGATGCGACTGAGCGGTGGCATCCGCTGGGCGATCTCGGCACTGGTGATCGCCTTCCCGGTGTTTGTCTTCGCCGCCCATCGCGTCAGCCGCGACGTGGACAAGCATCCAATCAAGCGCTTGTCGCCGGTACGTCGCTGGCTGACCTATCTGACCCTGTTCGTTGCGGCCACTGTGTTGATCGGCGACCTGACTGCGTTGGTCTTCAATCTGCTCGGTGGCGACCTCAGTGTGCGCTTCGTGCTCAAGGTACTGGTGGTCGGCGTCATTGCCGGCACTGTGTTCGGTTATTACCTGTGGGACCTGCGCCAAGAGGAGGTCGAGGCATGAGCCGCACTGCTTGGGGCACCCGCGTACTCTGGGCGACCGGCATCGTCACTGCAGCCGCAATTGCAGCCGGTGTCTGGGTCATCGATTCACCGTCGCAGCAGCGGCTCAAGCGACTTGATGATGCGCGCGTGTCACATCTGCGCACGCTGGAAATCGCAGCCGGCAACTACTGGCGCGAGAACGACACCCTGCCGCCCAACATCCTCGCCTTGGCCGCGCAACCGGGCATGATCCTGACCTACAAGGATCCCGCGGGTGGGCCCGACTACAACTACCGGACATTGGATGCCACCCATTACGAGTTGTGTGCGCAGTTCGACACCAGTACCGCGGACGGCCCCCAACGTGCCGGCGAATGGGCGCACCCAGCGGGCAATCACTGCTTCCGCCGCACCGTGAGCAAGAAGGACGGCGAGTAAACCGTGAGCCTCCAGGACGATCCGCGCCGCGCGCAACTGAGGCGGCTCAAGCTATACGCCGTGGCAATGCTGCTGGCGATGCTGGCGGGGTTCGTTGTCAGCCACATCAACGGCGAACGCGGTATCTGGGCCTGGGTAGGTGCCTTCTGTGAGGCGGCGACGGTAGGCGCCTTGGCTGACTGGTTTGCGGTGGTCGCCCTGTTCCGGCGGCCACTGAACCTGCCGATTCCGCATACCGCCATCATCCCGCGCAACAAGGAGCGCATCGCCGACAGCCTGGCGGTGTTCGTCCGCGACCACTTCCTGGAGCCGGAAGCGCTGCTGGCCAAGCTGAAAGTATTCGACCCGGCCACCCGTCTGGGCGAATGGTTGGCACAACCAGCGCAGGCCAAGATGCTGGCTGGCATGGCGCGTGGCTGGGCGGTGCAGGCATTGGACCTGCTCGATGAAGCAGCCGTGCGTCGTTCCATCCAGGGCTTCGTGGTGGCGCAGCTGCGGCAGTGGAACGCAGCAGGAACCGCGGGCGAACTACTCGGCCTGCTGACTGCCGACAACCGCCATCAGCGCGTGCTCGACGAAGGGCTGACCCGCATCGCGCACTGGCTGGACAACGACAAGGTGCGGCAACAGGCCTCGGCCCTGATCGTGCGTTACATCCGCAAGGAGTGGCCGAAGCTGGCCAGCACGGTGGACTGGGTCAAGCCCATCGACGAAATCGGCGACTCATTGGCCGACAGGCTGGCGCGCGCAGGGCTGGAAGAACTGCAGGCCATCCTCTCGCAGCCGGAGCATCCGCTGCGCCAGGACTACGCTGCATGGATCGCCGATTACATCCGCCGCCTGCGCGAAGATCCCGCCTTGGCAGCGAAAGTCGACGCGTTGAAGCAGCAGGTGATCGATCACCCGGCGGTGCAGGAATACGTGCAGGGTTTGTGGCAGCGCGTGCATGACTATCTGCGCACGGATCTGTCTCGCGAAGATTCGGTGTTGGCAGGCCACCTGGAGCGCAGCCTTGGCAAGCTCGGCACCAGCATCGGCAACGATCCGGCCCTGCGCGACGCCTTGAACCAGCACATGCTGGCGGGTGCCGAAAAGCTGACCAATCGCCTGCGCAGCGGCGTCACCAGCCATATCGCCCAGACCGTGAAGGCATGGGATGAAAAGAAGCTGGTGGAACAGTTGGAGCTCAGCGTCGGCCGCGACCTGCAATACATCCGCTACAACGGCACCCTGGTAGGCGGCCTGATCGGCCTGTTGCTGCATGCCCTGACCGGCTGGCTGAAATTCTGACGAAACGGTTAGTAGGAGCGGCGTCAGCCGCGAAGCCTGCATCCCATCAGGCCATCGCATTTCCCCACGATCCGCACACGCCAAGCGCGCTTCCTGATTGCAACCGAACCGGTTATTTGAGTGCACACGAGCTTCGCGGCGGGAGCGCCCCCGAAAAAACGCCGCCGGAAGTGTGGGGGCCGGCGGAGACACACGGACG
>NZ_JBRREF010000081.1:0-20880 GCF_056760135.1 Stenotrophomonas sp. STEN023
CGTATGCGGCGAAGCTCGCACAGCATCCGTTCGCAAAAAAACTGGTGGTTTGCCAGGGGTGCCTGCTTCGGGGATTACGCCACTCCCACAAACAGCACAACAACACCCCGCTCTACCCAACAAAAAACCCGCCATCACTGGCGGGTTTTTGTTTGCAGACTGCGAGCCGACTGACTCAGTTCCAACCCACCATTTCGAACAGACGCAGGATCAGGTAAGCACAGCCACCTGCCGCCGGGATCGTCAGGATCCAGGCCCACAGGATGCGCTCGATCACACCCAGACGCAGCGAACGCGGGTTCTTGGCAAAGCCAACGCCCATGATCGCGGTGGAGATGCTGTGGGTGGTCGAGACCGGCATGCCGAAGTGCGCAGCCAGGGTCAGGATGGTGGCCGAGCTGGTCTCCGCGGCAAAGCCGTGGATCGGGTGCAGCTTGACCATCTTGTGACCCAGGGTCTTGATGATCTTCCAGCCGCCCGAAGCGGTACCGGCCGCCATCACCACCGCACAGGTCAACACGATCCACATGGCGATGCCGTTGCCAGCGTTCGCATCCGGATGCATGAAGGCCAGCCACGACGGCAGGTCGTTCAGTGCACCGGTTGCCTCGGCGCCGACCAGGGTCATGGCGATGATGCCCATGGTCTTCTGCGCATCGTTATGGCCGTGGGCAAAGCCCATGTACGCCGCCGATACGATCTGCGCCTTGCCAAAGAAGGCATTGACCCAACGCGGACGGGCCAGACGACCGAGCACGCCGCCAACGCGGGCCATGCCGGCAATGATCGCCCACAACAGGCACATCACCACGATACCGAGCAGGAAGCCGGCGATCGGCGAGGTGATCATCGGCACGAACACCTTCCACAACAGGCCCTTGTTCTGCGCCCAGTTGCCGACGTTCTGCGACCAGATCAGCGCATCCCAGTTGTTATGCGCAGCAGCCAGACCGGCGCCACACAGGCCACCAATAAGTGCGTGCGAAGACGAAGACGGCAGGCCTTTCCACCAGGTGATCAGGTTCCAGACGATGCCACCCAGCAGCGCGCACAGGATCACCTGCGGGGTCACATCGACCACATCGGTGTTGAGCAGGCCATTGGCGATGGTCAGCGCGACGGCGGTACCGGTGAGCGCGCCGATCAGGTTCATGAAAGCGGCCAACATCACCGCCCAACCGGGCGACAGGACCTTGGTTGCCACCACGGTGGCGATTGAATTGGCGGTGTCGTGGAAGCCGTTGATGAACTCGAAGACGAGCGCGGCCAGAATCACCACCAGGACGAGGGTGAGCATAGAGCGTCCCCGTCAGCTGTTCTTGAGCACGATCTGGTAAGCCACCACGCCGGCTTCGCGGCAACGGTCGATGGCCTTTTCCAGGATCTCGAAGAATTCCTTGAGCAGGAACATCTGCAGGTTGTCCAGGCGACCGGAGTAGATGTCGCGGTACAGCTCCAGCATCAGACGATCGGCTTCGTTCTCCAGCGAACGCAGCTTCTCATTGAGCGCGGTCATGCGATCCAGGTTCATGTGGCGCAGGTCGTTGACCATCTCCACCACCACGCCGGCGGCCTGCTCCAGCATCGCTGCGCGCGGGGCGAAGTCGATCTGGTCCAGATGCTGCACGGCCAGCGAGTAGCGGTCAGCAAACTTCTCGATCTGCTTGGGAATCTTGTACAGCGCCGAACCCAGCGCCTCGATGTCCTCGCGCTCGATCGGGGTCATGAAACTGTCAACCAAGGCCTGGCTGATCTTGTCCGAGGCGGCGCGTTCGCGCAGACGGGCGAGCTTGAATGCATCCAGCGCCGGCTGACGATCGGCCTCGCGCATCATGCTGTGCAGTGCCTTGGCACCGTCATAGGCGGCCTGCGCGGCCTCGTCGAGGTAGGTATAGAACTGCTTGCCGGAGCCAAAGATGGTCTGCAACGAAAACATGGGGAGCCTATTCGCCGTCGCGGGAGGGACGGCACCAAGGGCGAATTATGACGGCTAGATGGCATTCAGGGTATTCCTGACGTCTTTTTTACATCTGAAATGTGAACAGCCGGCCGTACCAGAGCCCCGGGGGTTTGCTAATATCGCCCGGCGCCCTCGCGGCGCACCCTATGGACGACGACCCTTATCCCCCGCCACAGCGCCGGATCCCGCCCCTGAGCGGCCGCCGCCACTGCACACACCCGCCCTCCCTGTCACCAACCCGGGGAGAGACCCGTGTTTGAATTTTTCATCGTACTGGCCCTGATTCTGCTCAACGGCTTCTTTGCCATGTCCGAAATGTCGGTCATGACCTCGCGCAAGAGCCGCCTGA
Source organism: Stenotrophomonas sp. STEN023 (assembly GCF_056760135.1). Taxonomy (NCBI): domain Bacteria; kingdom Pseudomonadati; phylum Pseudomonadota; class Gammaproteobacteria; order Lysobacterales; family Lysobacteraceae; genus Stenotrophomonas; species Stenotrophomonas sp. STEN023. The sequence continues at coordinate 2,310 of NZ_JBRREF010000081.1, forward strand.
AGCAGCTGGCCGGCTCGAGCAAGCGCGCCGCACGCGCCCTGGCCCTGTCCGAAAAGCCCGAGAACTTCCTGTCCACGGTGCAGATCGGCATCACCCTGATCGGCATCCTGACCGGTGTTTACGGCGGCGACGCCATCGGTGGCGCCATTGCCCAGCAGCTGCAGGCCCTGTTCCCGGCGCTGTCGGCGAACTTCTCGCTGTTTGGCGCCACCCAGCCCTGGTCCGAATTCCTCGGCAAGACCCTGGCCGTCGCGTTGATCACCTATCTGACGTTGATCTTCGGCGAACTGGTGCCAAAGCGAGTTGCATTGACCCGTTCCGAAGACATCGCCGGCATTGTCGCGGTGCCAATGAGCTGGCTGGCGCGCATCGCCGCCCCCGGCGTCTGGCTGCTGTCGCACTCCACCCGACTGGTGCTGCGCCTGCTTGGCCTGGGCAACACCGAGTCGGCCTCGGTCAGTGAAGAAGAGATCCGCATGCTGGTGGCCGAAAGCCACGAGCAGGGCGTGATCGACAGCCACGAGCGCGACATGATGAACCGCGTCATGCGCCTGGGCGACCGCACCGCCGACAGCCTGATGACACCGCGCAACCGCATCGCCTGGCTGGACACCAACGCCGACCCGGAAAAGAACCTGCACGCCATGCGTGACCATTCGTTCTCGCGCTACCCGGTGTATCGCGGCAACGACCAGGACATCGCCGGCATTCTCGAGGTCAAGAGCCTGGTGACCCGCCTCAGCGGCGGCAGCCACAACCTGTTCGAGAACCTGCGCGAGACCCTGTACGTCTCCGAATCCACCCACGCGATGAAGCTGCTGGAGATCTTCCGCGAAGAACATCAGTCGATGGCGCTGGTGGTAGACGAGTACGGCGAGATCCAGGGCCTGGTGACGATCTCCGACCTGATGGGCGCTGTGGTCGGCCGCCTGCAGGCCACCGAGAACACCGATGACGATGCACTGGTGGTCACCCGCGAAGACGGCTCCTTGCTGGTTGATGGCTCGCTGCCGGTGGATGACCTGCAGGAACTGATGAACGGTGCTGAGCTGCCGGACGCCGAGGAAGGCGATTACTACACGCTGGCCGGCATGTGCATGCACTATTTCGGCCGTATTCCGCATGCCGGCGAGTACTTCGACTGGGCCGGCTGGCGCATCGAAATCGTCGACCTGGACGGTGCCCGTATCGACAAGCTGCTGCTGAGCCGGTTGCCGGAAGAAGACGCTGATGACACCACCGGTTGACCCGGACGGCAGCGCGCCGGACGCCACCAGGACAGCGAGCGGCGGCTACCGGAATGAAGGCATTCGCACCTTGCTGGCGATGTTCGAACACGGCAATCCGGATGAACACCTGCCCTTGGGCAAGGTCCTGCAAGGCCTGGAACAGAGCGCCTTCGGCGTATTTCTGTTCATCGCCATCCTGCCGGCCTTCATCCCGATCCCGGGCATCGGCGGCGCGGTCAGCAGCCCCTTGGTGTTCCTGATCGGCAGCCAGCTGCTGTTCGGCATGTCGCGCCCCTGGCTGCCGGGCTTCATTGCCCGCCGCGGACCCAAGCGCAGCACCGTGCACAAGTTCCTCAGCAAGATCAGCCGGCCCTTGCAGCGCCTGGACCGGATGCTGAAGCCACGACTGGCGGTGCTGATCGTGCCACTGCCGGCACGCATGCTCACCGGCGTGCTGTTGTTGCTGGTCGGCCTGCTGTTGTCGCTGCCGATTCCGTTCACCAATTATCTGTTCGGCTTCCAGCTGCTGCTGTTCGCACTGGCGCTGATCGAACGCGATGGCGCGTTGATGCTGTTCAACTGGCTGGCAGCGATTGCCGCCGGCCTGTTCTTCGGATTGGGGTCAGGCCAGCTGATAAGCGAGAGCATCGCACTGTTCGAGCGCCTGACCAGCTGACCCCCCCGGTCCACGGCGGTGCCGAGCCATGCTCGGCAGAGGCTTTACCAGCGAAAAATCACCCCTCCCCAGCCCTCCCCTTGGCTACCGCCAAAGGGAGGGAGCAGAACGGCTTACGCCGCTGCCACGCGCTGCCAGGCCTGCATCGCCAGGTCGAACGAACGCAGCCGCGCTGCAGGGTCGTAGATATTGGCAGCCAGCATCATTTCATCAGGACGATGGCGCTCGACAAAAGCCATCAGCCCTTCAGCTACCTGCGCCGCATCGCCAACGATGCTGCAGGCCAAGGCGCGCTCGACACCGGCCTTCTCATGCGGCGCCCAGAACGCCTCGATGTCATCCACCGGCGCCGGGATACGCCCCGGCGTGCCACGTCGCAGATTGACGAACGCCTGCTGCTGGCTGGTGAACAAGCGCTTCGATTCGGCCTCCGAATCACTGGCAACCACATTCAATGCCAGAATCGCGTAAGGCGCCTGCAGGTGCTCGGAAGGACGGAAGTCGCGGCGATACAGCGCCAGCGCCTCATCCATGGAGTCCGGGGCGAAGTGCGAAGCAAACGCAAACGGCAGGCCCATCGCTGCCGACAGCCGCGCACTGAACAGGCTCGACCCCAGCAACCAGACCGGCACCGGGATGCCGCCACCGGGCACCGCCTGTACCGTCTGCCCGGGCTGTACCGGCGCGAAGTAATGCAGCAGCTCGGTAACGTCCTGCGGGAACTGGTCTGCGCTGTCGAAATAGCGGCGCAAGGCGCGCGCGGTAGGCTGATCAGTGCCGGGTGCGCGGCCAAGGCCCAGATCGATGCGGTCCGGATACAACGAGGCCAGCGTGCCGAACTGCTCGGCCACCTGCAGCGGCGAATGGTTGGGCAGCATCACTCCACCCGAGCCCACGCGGATACGCGAGGTACCACCAGCCACATGCCCGATCAGCACCGAGGTCGCGGCGCTGGCAATGCCGGGCATGTTGTGGTGCTCGGCCAGCCAATAGCGGTGATAGCCCCAGCGGTCGGCGTGCTGGGCCAGTTCCAGCATATTGGCGAAGGCCTGCTGCGGGCTGGAGCCCTCACAGACCGGGGCCAGGTCAAGAATGGAAAGTGGGATCATTCGGCGGTCTCCATGGACGATGCAAAGGACATGGGGTTTGTCCTTGCATTCTCCATGCAGTCACCGCGACTTCCACCGGGACACTGTTTCCCACGCCCTGCCCGTGCAGGCTTGAAACCGGTACGTTCTCAGGCCTGGACTTCGTCCTGCCGGTCCACCAGCGGCTGCAGCTGTGCATCCAGCGCCACGCGCTCATCAAACACGAAGCAGCGGCCGTCATAGCCTTCGCCGCCAACTTCCTCGAAGTAGCCAAGGATGCCGCCTTCCAGCTGCAGCACGTTGTGCATGCCATCGTTCTGCATCCACAGCGCAGCCTTTTCACAACGGATGCCGCCGGTGCAGAAGCTGACCACGGTGGCATCGGCCAGTGATTCGCGGTGCGGCTCCAGCGCGGCTGGCAGATCAGTGAACTTGGCGATCGGCAGGGTCAGCGCCCCTTCGAAGGTGCCGTGTGCGAATTCCTGCCAGTTGCGCGTATCCAGCATCACCACCCGCTTGCCGTCGTCATCGTGGCCTTGCCGCAGCCAGCGCTGCACCGTGGCCGGGGCTACGCTGGGGGCGCGCGGGTAATCCAACGGCTGGCCGTCGTCACGGCGGAAGCTGATGATTTCCGGCTTGAACTTGGCCTTCAGCTTCGCGAACGGCTGCATCTGGCTGTGGCTGTACTTGATGCGCATGTCGGCGAAGCGCGCATCGGTCTTGAGCTGGCTGTAGAAGCCATCGATGCCTTCGCTGCTGCCGGCAAGGAACAGGTTGATGCCCTCCTCCGCGATCAGGATGGTGCCGCGCAGCTCCAGCGCCTTTGCGCGTTCATGCAAGGTGGCGGTCAAGGCTTCGGCATCAGCCAGCGGAACGAAAAGATAGGCAGCGGTATTGACGATCATGCGCATAGTTTAAACGACCGGCCCGACGGCCGTTGTAGGAGCGGCGTGAGCCGCGAAGCTGGCAGCGCTTGAAAGGCCCAAAACCAACCCCTCCCCAACCCTCCCCCTACGGAGCAAGGGCGGGCGCTGAGCGCCCTTACCCCCGCAGCAGGAAATACGGCAGCAACACCAAGGCCGACACAACCACCATGCCCAGCAGCACCGCCACCACGAACAATGGCCGGCTGCGCAACATCGAACCGAACGTCTCCGCGCTGCCATCACGCAGCGCCGCCTCCCGCTCTTCACGCACCCGTTGCCCGCGTTCAGCCTGATAGCGCGCCATCAACTCTTTCGCACGCGGCAGATCATCGTTCTCGCGCAGCCAGATGCCGCCATTGGAAATGCCCCAGGGGCTGGGCTCGGTGCGGTACCAGGCGATGCCGTTGCGGTCGAGCAGTTCGGCGACCTCGGCACTTTCGTCGTCACCGACATTACGTAGATTGAGTAGCAGTTTGGCCATGCCGCCATGATACCCGGCGGCGATGCGCTACCCTGCACGCCCCTTTCCAACGGAGCGTGCCATGCGCCGTCTGTTCATCCCGCTGCTGCTGTCGCTGTTGGCCGCCGGCTGCACCCCGCCGGGCCCACCGCCGGGCGGCACGATCGCCAAATTCGAGCAGATCGACACCGTGCCCGGTACCGGCGCTGAAGCAGTCGCAGGCAGCAAGGTCAGCGTGCATTACACCGGCTGGATCTACGACGAGCGCAAGCCTGACAAGCACGGCGAGAAGTTCGACAGCTCCGTCGATCGCGGCGAGTCGTTCAGCTTCAACCTTGGCGACAAGCAGGTCATCCGCGGCTGGGACGAGGGCGTGGTCGGCATGAAGGTCGGCGGCAAGCGCACCCTGATGATTCCGGCTGAGTACGGCTATGGCAACCGCGGCGTTGGCCCGATCCCGGCCGGCTCCTCATTGGTCTTCGATGTAGAACTGCTTGATGTCAAACCTCGCTGATAAAACCGTTGCCGTGATCGGCGGCGGCCCGGCCGGCCTGTTTGCCGCCGAGCGCCTGCGCGCGGCAGGCGTGGCGGTCAACCTGTACGAAGCCAAGGGCTCGCCCGGGCGCAAATTCCTGATCGCCGGCAAGGGTGGGCTCAACCTCACCCATTCCGACCCGCGCCCGCTGTTTGACAGCCGCTACCGCGAACGCCAGGCCGAAGTCGCAACCTGGCTGGACGGCTTCGATGCCGATGCCCTGCGCCGCTGGGCGCAGGGTTTTGGCGTGGAAACCTATGTTGGCAGTTCCGGCCGCGTGTTCCCGGTGGACCGCAAGGCAGCACCGCTGCTGCGCGGCTGGGTGCGCCGATTGAAGGAACAAGGCGTGCGCTTCCACGTGCAGCATCGCTGGCTGGGCTGGAACCCGGACGGCAGCCTGCGTGTGGCTACCGCCGACGGCGAGATCAGCATCAAGGCCGATGCCACCGTGCTGGCACTGGGTGGCGGCAGCTGGCCGGAACTGGGCTCCGACGGCAGCTGGATGCCGGTCTTGCAGGAGCGCGGCGTGGATACGGCACCCCTGCAATCAGCGAATTGTGGCTTCGACATCGATTGGACCACGCACTTCCGCGACCGTCATGCCGGCGCGCCGATCAAACCCGTGATCGCGCATTGGACTGACCTGCAGGGACACGCACAGTCGCTGCAAGGCGAATGCGTGGTCAGCGAATACGGCATTGAAGGCAGCCTGATCTATGCACTGGCCGCCGACCTGCGCGAAACCCTCAATCGCAATGGCGCGGTGACGCTGGAGTTGGATCTGGTGCCCGGCCGCGATGAAGCACGCCTGCTCGCCGATCTGGGCCGCTCACGCAAGGGCCGCAGCTTCGGTGAGCACCTGCGTCGCGCCACGGGCGTGGATGCAGCCAAGGCCGGGCTGCTGTTTGAAGTACTGGGCAAGGATGCTGGCAATGATCTGGAAGCCGTCGCCCGCACCCTCAAGCGCCTGCCCTTGCAGTTGCTGCGCCCCCGACCGATGGCCGAAACCATCAGTACCGCTGGTGGCGTGCGCCTGGAAGCGATGGATGACGGACTGATGCTCACCGCCCAGCCAGGCGTGTTCTGCGCTGGCGAAATGTTGGATTGGGAAGCCCCCACCGGCGGCTATCTATTGACCGCCTGCTACGCCAGCGGACAACGTGCCGCAGAAGGTGTGATCCGCTGGCTGTAGTGCCGACCCATGGTCGGCAGAGGCTTCACCGACAACGCCGCCCGTTGTGGGAACGGTGTAAACCGCGAAACCAAAGATCAATCCGATTGCAGAAAAACCCGCAGCTTCATTGCTGCAGGCTTCGTGGCTTACGCCACTCCCACAAGTCCCACAAAGTCACAAAATGCGGGCCGCTCAGCACATCTTGCTTGTACGCAGCGCTGCCACTCGCGACGGCGGGGTAAACGAATCACTGCGCGCCTCGGCCCAGTACTCGCGGAAGACCGTGTGCTCGGGCACCTGCTTCAGCAACTCGCCCGGTGCCAGGTAGCGGTACAAACTGGCCAGCGAACGAATTTCCACCGGCGATACGCGGCGCAGGATGTGCTCCGGCCCCAGCTCGGAAGGATCGTGCAAACCCGCAGCACCCAGCAGGTCGCGCAGCGCGCGCAAGGTGTTCTGGTGGTAATTGAACACGCGCTGGCCCTTGTCCTCCGGCTCCAGATGGCGCCAGCGGCTCGGGTCCTGGGTAGCGATGCCGGTCGGGCATTTGTCGTTATGACAGCTGAGCGACTGGATGCAGCCCAGCGCGAACATGTAGCCGCGCCCGGCATTGCACCAATCCGCGCCCAAGGCGATGGTGCGGGCAATATCGAACGCAGTGGTCACCTTGCCGGCCGCACCCAGGCGAATGCGGTCGCGCAGGCCAAGCCCAACCAGGGTGTTGTGCACCAGGATCAGCGCTTCATTCATCGGCACGCCAACGTGATCGATGAACTCGGCCGGTGCGGCGCCAGTGCCGCCCTCAGCACCGTCGACCACGATGTAGTCTGGCAGTACCCCGGTTTCCTGCATCGCCTTGGCGATGCCGAACCATTCCCAAGGGTGGCCGATTGCCAGCTTGAAACCAACCGGCTTGCCACCGGACAGCTCACGCAATCGCTCAACGAACTGCAGCAGTTCAATCGGCGTGGAGAACGCCGAATGCTTGGATGGCGACACGCAGTCGACGCCCATCGGCACGCCGCGGGTCGCGGAGATCTCGGCGCTTACCTTCGCTGCCGGCAACACACCGCCGTGGCCAGGCTTTGCACCCTGCGACAGCTTGATCTCGATCATCTTGACCTGATCGGAGCTCGCATTTTCGACAAACCGCTCCTCGCTGAAACGTCCGTTCTCATCGCGGCAGCCGAAGTAACCCGAACCGATTTCCCAGACCAGATCACCACCGTTTTCACGGTGATACGGCGAGATCGAACCTTCACCGGTGTCATGGCAGAAACCACCCAGCTTCGCGCCTTTGTTCAGCGCGCGGATCGCATTGGCCGACAAGGAACCAAAGCTCATCGCCGAGATATTGAACACACTGGCCGAGTACGGCTTGGCGCGATCAGGCCCGATCACCACGCGGAAATCATGGTGGGCAATGCTGGTCGGTGCCAGGGAATGGTTGATCCATTCGTAGTCCACCGCATACGCACTGCGCAGCGTGCCGAACGGCACCACATCCATTTCATTGCGCGAACGCTGGTAGATCAACTGGCGCTGCTGGCGCGAGAACGGCACGTCCTCCAGGTCGCTCTGCACGAAGTACTGGCGGATCTCCGGGCCGATGGACTCAAAGCCGTAACGGAAGTGCGCCAGCACCGGGTAATTGCGCCGCAACACGCTGCGACGCTGCAGTACATCCCAGGTCCCGAGCAAGGCCATCAGTCCGAACAGGCCAACGCCCCAGTACCAAGCGGGCCAGTGGCTAGCCAGCGCCAGTGATATTGGCAGCAGGATCAGTGCCAGCACATAAACCAGATAACGATGCATTACCGTCCTCGAACAACACGGATGGCGGATTCTACAACCGGTCGTCCACTACTTGCCTCGGCCAGGCCGATTTCACGTCGTAGACCACCATGTCCGGCACACCCAGGGCACGGATCCGGGCCTCGTCGAAGGCACGGAACTGCTGATGTGCCACGGCCAGCACCACTGCGTCGTAGGCACCTTGCTGCGGTGCCTTCACAAGCTCTACCCCGCCCATATCGTGCGCATTGCGCGGATCGGCCCAGGGATCGAAGGCATCCACCTGCGCGCCGGCAGCGGCGAGCATCTGCACCAGATCCAGACCACGGCTGTTGCGCAGGTCCGGGCAATCCTCCTTGAAGGTCACGCCCAGCACCAGCACCCGTGCGTTCTGCAGCGGCTTGTTCCGGCCTTCCAGCAGGCCACGCACGCGGGTGACCACATGCGCCACGACTCGGTTATTGACCTGTCGCGCGGTGTGGATCAGGTCCGGGTGATAACCCACGCTCTCGGACTTGTGCAGCAGATAATACGGATCAACACCGATGCAGTGCCCACCCACCATGCCGGGCCGGAATGGCAGGAAATTCCACTTGGTGCCTGCCGCTTCCAGTACGTCCAAGGTATCGATGCCGAGCTTGTCGAAGATCAGCGCCAACTCGTTGACCAAGGCGATGTTCACATCACGCTGGATGTTCTCCACCACCTTGGCCGCCTCGGCAACGCGTAGCGATGATGCCGGCCAGGTGCCGGCGGTGATGATGCGCCGATACAAGGCATCCACCACGGCCGCTGCCTCGGGCGTGGAGCCGGAGGTGATCTTCTTGATATCCGGAAGACGCCGCTGTCGGTCGCCCGGATTGATCCGCTCCGGGCTGTAACCACAATAGAAATCCTGGTTGAAACGCAGCCCGGAGCCCTCCTCCAGCAACGGCACGCAGACTTCCTCAGTCGTACCCGGATACACGGTGGATTCGTAGATCACCAGATCGCCACGCTTGAGCACCGCAGCGATCAGCGCACTGGCACTGCGCAGCGGCGCGAGATCCGGCTGTTCGTACGCGTCGATCGGCGTCGGCACGGTGACGATGAAGACATTGCGCGCCGCCAAATCAGCCTTGTTCGCTGTGTATCGCGCCAGGGCGCCAGCGGCGAGCTCGGCGTCATCCAGTTCCAAGGTGTGGTCGTGTCCGCCCTGCAGCTCGGCAACACGGGCTGTATCGATGTCGTACCCAAGGGTATCGAGCGTCTTACCGAACTCAACTGCCAATGGCAGGCCGACATAGCCCAGCCCGATGATGGCAATCTGCGGCGCTGCCGCGGCGGTGATCTCGGCGCTCATGCCATCCCCTGAGGTTGCGAACTGGTGCCCGGAGCCGGAATCGAACCGGCATGGCCTCGCGGCCGGCGGATTTTAAGTCCGGACAAGAATGTAGACGCACCAAGGGTTTCAGGCTGTTTTCTGTTCCGCAAAGCGCACCAAACTGGCCTTTCGAAAGCCTTGCAGGACAAGGCCGTGTGATCGGATTGCGGAAAGGATATCAGGCGGCAAACCCAATCGTCTCCCAAGCGCATCCCAGCAATGCCGAGCCAAGCTCGGCAGTCCCGGCCGGAACAGATCGAGATATAGTTTGCGGTCCGAATTGTCGTTCGGCCGTAGCGGTCCGGCATCGACCTGCATAGTCTCGTGCAGGACCTCGCCTCCCGATGAGGCATAGAGCCTGTTCAAGATCGTCATGGCTATCTCTTGCAAAAAAAACCGGCACTAGGCCGGATTGTCTTTGGGTGGGAGCTAAAGGGCTCGATAGCCAACGAACGCGTCCGTAGGAGCATGAATTGCACTGCTCATGAATCTACGGCACCGCCACGACCACCAGACTACCTAAACGACTGCGATGCCCTACAGTCCATCGCGAACCGCGCCCCCTTCTCTGTACCTGACCGTACTTCTGTATCGCCGCCGAGCAGCAGCTCGATTCTCTTCCTAGCCGTCAGGCCCGCAGAGCTTGATTTCATCATTTCTGCCGTGACCATTGGACTGCCTTCTGGCAGACCTAGCGAAGGAAGATCCATGACACGCAGCGTCCCCATTGCATCGAACTGTGCACAGTACCCAACAAGGTAGGCTGCACCTTCATCCGCCCAGACTTCCTTCTTCATGCCTAGCATCGAACCGAGCAGGTGAAAGCTCTCATGCGCCGTGGTGGCAACAATATTGGCGCCGGAGAAGGTTGAATCGTCAGACCATGGAAAGTGGAATTCAGCTACCACCTGACGGGATAGCCCCCATCTCACATACCCTTTCTCTACAAGAACTCCAGCGGGAGCCACATGGATTATTGCCGTGTACGCCAACGGGCGCGCGGGAAGGCCTGCAACCACATACAAAATTGCTTCGAGAACATCTGCGCAAAGAGAGTCACCGTCGGCTATCAGGAAGTCTCCCCCTTGAACATCGACTTCAACTTTGACGCCTCCCCTTCCGCACGTGTGTTTGGTTCTCACCACTAAACCCGAAGCCGGGCCGCCCGGAAGGATCGAGAAGGTTTCCACCCGATGCAACGGACCGAGCCTGAAAACTAAGGAAGCGTATGCCCCCCTCGCAGACACGTTCTCCGCCCCCGGCGACCGCAATCCATGGGTGCAGCCGGACACCAAAGCCATCGCAACGACAGCTCCAATCAACACGCAAAGCCACCCAATGGATCGGGTGGCTTTGCACACACTGCGATTTTCTGATCGATGCAATTATCTATCCGCGCAAAGGAGCGGTGAGTTGACTTTTGTTTGGCATGCCGAGAACCGAGATGTGAACGATGCTGTCGCCACTCCTTGGTACTTTGAAGTGCCCGATATCACATTATCACCGGCAGGTGCAGAAGCGTTGAATCGCGCCAGCGTGTACCTCATCTCATCCGCCGTCCCACCCTTTTCCACCGCCCAGCTATTTACTGCGTCTGGGTCAGACAATTTCAGAGCCCCACCCACCTTAGTCCATGGAAACTGCTGTGCGGCAATTGTCACGTTCGTGGTGGTGTCCACCAAAGTCATAGTCACCAAACCCGACGAGGGAAAGCCGATGCTTGATCCACTAACGTCGATCTCGAAGAGAGCTGCGTCTGGAAGATTGGCAGCCAATGCCAACATCATCCCTTGGTAGATGCTCTTCTTTTCGCCTCCACCCCACGTTCCGCCAACCTTCCCGCCAACGCTGCACTTACGCGATGTGTCGCAGGTTCCCTCGATGCTCCAACTTCCGGTTGTTGCGCACCCAGTAAACCCAGAGCACATCAGCGCAACTACACAGCCCGCAATCATTGCTTTCATGGCTTTTCCATAAGGCGCACCCCCATTGGGCGCTTGGTCATCGTATGAGCCAGCGAAATGTGAAATTGACCTTAGCCGTCACGCTTTTCTTTCGGATGAATCTCAAAATGGTCGCGCGACCTGCAAGCCTTAGCCAGTCCCTGGCCACTCCCTATTCATTGCGTCATCCAAGATGTCGCTATTGAGGATTAGCTCCGGTACCGCCGTAGAACCATCCGGCAACAGCGGCCGCCGCATCACTTCCAGCGTCGCGCTGAACAGCCAGTAGTTCCCGCTAACAAGCGTTGGCCCCTCGTAGATGTCAACGAATCGGGCCTTGTGATAGTCCATGCCCAGCGGGGTGCGGAGCTTGCACAAGAACCAGGCCGAGCCATCACGCAGGTCTTCCTGAAACCACTTCTCGAACAATGCCCCGACTTGACCACGCAGCTGCCAGCGCACAGCCACCTGGGTTGACCACCAACCGAATCAACAGCGCCCGCGCGGCGCTGGAAGGAGAAGCCCATGAGCACGGCTGAGAGGTTACTGACGCTGTCCCAGGCTGCGGAGAGCTCGGGAGTGTCGACCAAGACGCTCAGACGGGCCATTGATGCCGGCGAGCTGGACGCGTCCCGTCTCGGGACCAGCGCGAAATCCGATCGTATTCACCCCATCGACCTGAAAATCGGGCGGGCAAAAAGGAAGCTAAGTACATGCCAGTCACCAAGCGTGCCAACGGCCACTATCAAGTCACCGTCTGCTACGGCGGACGAACGGATCGCAAAATTTCTCGGCACTGGAGCCACGCGGACGCGAAAGCCTACGAGCGAAAGTGGCTCGCCTCCGTCAAAGACGTTGCGGCTGGTCGTGAGCCGGAGCGCCTGATCGCCGAGGCGCTGGAAAAGTGGCTGCTAGACCACGTGCCGCGCCTGCGGTCAGCGACAAAGACCAAGGCGCACTGCCGGGCGCTGCTTCCCTACGTTGCAGGCAGGAAGCTATCCGAGGTTTCGCAAGTGTGGGCGGAGATCAAGGCTGCCGACATGGAGAAGGCGCCGGCAACGGTGAACCACAAGGCCCGAATCCTGCGCCAGATCACGCGTATGGCTTGGCGCGAATGGGGTTGGTTGGAGCGCCCGGCCGCAATCACCCTGCTGCCAGAAAAGGCGCGAGAGACATTCCTGACTGCTGCTCAGGTGGAAGCGCTGGCGCAGGCCTGCCCCAACCCACTGGCCGTCGACTACGTGCGCCTGGCTGCGTACACCGGCATTCGGCGTGGCCACCTGCTCCGCCTCACCAAGCATGAAGTGCAGAAGGGCTTTATCCGGCTCGATCGCAGCAGCAAGACATCCACCCTTCAGATGGTGCCGCTGCATCCTAAGGTGCTGGAGATCGCAAAGAGGCTGCCGCTGCCGATCACCGAGGATGGCGTGCGTAGTTCATGGGAGGCTGCGCGCGCGGCGCTCGGGATGGAGTCGGTGCGCTGGCGCGATCTTCGTCATTCGTGCACGTCGTGGTTGGTGCAGGCCGGCGTTCCGTCGCACACTGTCGCCGAGATCCTGGGCCACACGTCCACTGCAATGACTCGGCGCTATGCGCACCTTGCGCCCGAACACCTGGCTGATGCGATGGGGAAATTGGAGTGAACTGCACAAAAACTGCACAGCACGTTTTGCGGTAGTTGCAGCACAACTGGCCGAAACCCTTGTGCTGCAATGGTGCCCGGAGCCGGAATCGAACCGGCATGGCCTCGCGGCCGGCGGATTTTAAGTCCGATGCGTCTACCAGTTTCGCCATCCGGGCATCGCAATAGCGTGCCTGATTGAAGCCCAATTGTGAATCACGAAGATTGGCTATGGTGCCGACCCCTGTCGGCAACAGCGATCAGCCGATGGCCCGCGAGTAGCGTGCAGGCTGCTGTGCGGCCTTCAGGTAACGGTCGAAGCACATCGCGATCAGGCGCAGCAAGGGCCGCCCCTGCTCGGTGGCGGCGACCACACCGTCGCTGTAGCTGACCAAGCCATCATCCTGCAGGTGCTGCAGGGCAATCAGCTCCTCGGCGAAGTAGATATCGAAATCCACATCATGCTGGCGCGCCAGCGCGCGGCCATCGACGCTGCCATGGCACATCAGCTGCTGGATCAGTTCTGCCCGCAGCAGGTCGTCGCCATCCAGTTCCAGCCCGCGCCAGACCGGCAAACCGCCCTCGGCGATCCTGGCCTCCCACTCCTTGAGATCGCGCGGATTCTGGCTGTAACTGTTGTCGATGTGGCTGATCGCACTGACGCCCAACCCCAGCAGGTCACTGTCGGCATGGGTGGTATAGCCCATGAAATTGCGATGCAGGCTGCCGGCGCGCGGCGCGCGCGACAGGTCTTCTTCCGGCAAGGCGAAATGATCCATGCCGATGTACTGATAACCGGCAGCCGACAACCGCTCGACAGCCAGCCCCAACAGCGCCAGCTTCTGCTCGGGATCTGGCAGATCGCGGTCCTGGATCTGCCGCTGCGCCTTGAACATATGCGGCAGGTGCGCGTAGCCATAAATCGCCAGGCGATCCGGACGCGCACTGATCACCGTGTCCAGGGTTCTGCCAAAACCAGCAAGCGTCTGCAGCGGCAGGCCGTAGATCAGGTCCACGTTGACCGAGCGCATGCCGTTGTCGCGGCAGGCCTGGATGATGGCCATCGTCTCGCCCACGTCCTGCACGCGATTGATCGCCTGCTGCACCTTCGAGTCGAAGTCCTGGATGCCGAGGCTCGCCCGATTGAAGCCCAACTCCGCCAGCACGGCGATGTCGTCCACGCTGACCGAGCGCGGGTCCAGCTCGATCGAAAAATCGCGCGCACTGCTCTGGCTGAAATTGAACAGCTTCTGCAGCCCGGCAAGCAGTCGACGCAGCTGCGCGGGCTCGAGGAAATTCGGCGTACCGCCACCCAGATGCAACTGCACCACTTCACGTTCGCGCGCGAACAGTGGTGCCAGCCAATCCGCTTCCACCAGCAACTGGTCGACGTAATGCTCACCCTTGCTGCGATCCCGGCTGATGACGCGGTTGCAGCCGCAGTAGAAACACGGGCTGCTGCAATACGGCACATGCACATACAGCGACATCGGCCGCCCGACCGCGTTGCTGCGCGCTACCGCCGCACAGAACTGGGCCTGCCCGTAACCGTCGTGGAAATGTGGCGCGGTCGGATAGGACGTGTAACGCGGGCCGGGACGATCATGCCGGCGCAGCAGGTCCGCATCGAAAGTCCAGCCCAGGGCGTTTGAGGTCGTCAGCAGCGGCGTGTTCATGCGCGCAGCTTGCCTGCGCACCCGGCTGTTCGCCTTGAGTTAGATCAATTGGGCCTATTCATGAATGGAGCCGGCTAGCGAACCATTCAGAGTATCGGGAACGATGGTGTGTGGTAACGACGCCAGATGGAGGCGGCAACCCGTCCCGCCGCCTCATCGGCCAAGGCCTGCATCGCGGGGTTCCCCAGCTCGGCGGTGGTCTGTGTGAACAGCGCCAACCAGCGTTCGAACATCGGCCATTCCAGCCCGGGGATGGCCAGATGCTTGGGCATCGGTGTGCCACTGAAACGCGAGGTGCCGCGCAGCAAGGCCGACCAGAAATCCACCAACTGCTGCAGGTGCGCCTCCCAATCATGTACCCGTGCCTCGAATATCGGCCCCAACACCGCGTCCTCGCGCACCCGCGCGTAGAAGCGCCGCACCAGTTGCTCAACCTCTTCCTCGCTGCATACATCCGGCCCAGCCCGCACAACACACCTCCCGTCAGCTAACCAGAACCTACTACGCCCGGCCATGGCCTGCTTGATCAGGATCAAAGACGGCCGCCTGCACAGCCCCTAGCCTCGCACACTGGGTCATCAGCTACTGCCAGAACGCAGCACTGCGGGCCTCGATTCTATTCCTTCGCAACGAGGTCCCCGGGAATCCTCAATGACCGTTCCAGCCGACTCCAGCAGCAGCCGCTCGCTACCGATGATCCAACGCCTGGGCGCCGTGGTGTGGCCCAGTTTCTTTGCCGCGGCAGTGATGTCGGCGCTCTTTTTCGCGTTCATCGACCCGCTGGAGCTGCAGCAGATCAGCTTCCCTCAGCATGCCATCAGCCGTGAGCTGGGCTACTCGCTGGGCTTCTTCATGTTCTGGGCCGGCAGCTTGTGCGCCTGTGCGGTAACCGCCTTGCTGCTACGCCCTGCACGCGAGCAGGAGGAATCCTTCGAATGAGGCCCTTGCGCAGCATCGGTGAAGCCAGCGCAGGCACCACCCGCAAGCGCGATACCCTGCGCCAGCTCACCACCACGGCAATGCTGGTCGCGTTCTACGGCCTGCCGTGGCTGCATTGGGGTGACACGCCTTGGTTGCTGCTTGACATCGACGCCCGCCAGTTCCAGGTCGCCGGCATATCGATGCAACCGGAGCAGTCGCTGCCACTGTTATGGCTTGCCATCGCGGCACTGGCCCTGCTCTGCCTGGTCACCAGCCTGCATGGTCGCCTGTGGTGCACCTATGCCTGCCCGCAGACGGTGCTGACCCGCCTGTTCCGCAGGCTGACCCGCCTCACCGATTTCCGCGGCTCGGCAAAGCCGCTGGGAGCGCCGCTACGGCATGCGCTCTGGGCGCTGATCGCGCTGTGGACCGGCATCAGTTTTGTTGGCTACTTCAGCCCTATCGACAAGCTCGTGCACGGGGCACTCACGTTCTCGCTGAGCGGCTGGGAATGCTTCTGGATCAGCTTCTACGGCCTGGCGACCTGGGCAAACGTGGTCTACCTGCACGAACAGGTCTGCAGCTATCTCTGTCCCTATAGCCGCGTACAGGGCCTGATCGCCGATGCGCGCACGCCCTGCATCCAGTACAACGCGCCCCGCGGTGAGCCGCGCGGTCCCCGCGACCGCGACAATGCCAGCGTGCTGCATCGTTCGCGCGGATTGCTGGACGCAACCACGGCCGCCGATTACGTATTCCGCGCCGCCCACCCGGCGATCGCCGGTGCCATGCCCAACTTCAGCCCGGTCCATCTGGGTGACTGCATCGACTGTGGCGCCTGCGTAGCGGCCTGCCCGATCGGGCTGGATATCCGCAATGGCAGCTCGATCAGCTGTATTGCGTGCGGCAACTGCATGGACGCCTGCGACGATGCCATGGCCGCCAGCCACTACCCGCTGGACCTGATCCATCGCGCCCGCCCGGCCAGTGGTGGCGATGGCGCCCTATCTGGATTGCGCATCAAGCCGCTGGCGTTCGCAGGCATCACGCTGCTGTGCGTCGTGCTGGCAGCATTCACCGCTGCAAGCATTTAACAGGACGCGCGCTGTGGGAACTGTGGGAGCGGTGTAAGCCGCGAAGCTGACATTGTTTGAACCATGGTCATCCGTGCCATCTGATGGTCCAGGTGCTTCGCGGCTGACGCCGCTCCCACAAAAGACGCCGCACCCGGACGAAAGCCTGGCCTGCCTGTAGGAGCGGTGTCAGCCGCGAAGCTGACATTGCTTGAGCCATGGGCGTCCATGCCATCTGATGATCTACCGGCTTCGCGGCTTACGCCGCTCCTACAAAAGCCTGTGCTGATGACCTGCCGGCTTCGCGGCTGAGGCCGCTCCCACAACAGCCTTGTGTGCGGGCGGTGCCGGTACACTCGCACGGCATGCATACCCTTGAAGATCTCAAAAACGGCGCACTCAACGGCGCCCGGACTGTTCGCCTGGTCAATCTGGGCCTGACCGAATTCCCGCAGCCGCTGTTCGCCCTGGCCCAATCGCTGGAGGTGCTGGATCTGTCCGGCAACCAGCTCAGCGCGCTACCCGATGACCTGCACCGGCTGCACAAGCTGCGCATCCTGTTCTGCTCCAACAACCCATTCACGCAGTTGCCAGCTGCGCTTGGCGATTGCGGGCAGCTGGAGATGATTGGCTTCAAGGCCTGTGCGATTACGCAGGCGTCCGAGCGCAGCCTGCCAGCACGGCTGCGCTGGCTGATCCTCACCGACAACCAGCTTCGCGACCTGCCGCCAGCACTTGGCCAGCGGCCACGACTGCAGAAGCTGATGCTTTCCTGCAACCAACTCACAGCCCTGCCCGACCTGAGTGATTGCAAGGCACTGGAACTGCTGCGGATTGCCAGCAATCACTTCGAGGAAGTGCCAGCGACATTGTTCGCGCTGCCGAGCCTGGCGTGGCCGGCGCTGGCTGGCAATCCGCTGACAGCAGTTGCCGAACACACTGCGCTGGCGGATGCGCACCACCATGCCATCCGCTATGACGAGCTGGAGGTTGGCAACTTGCTCGGCGAAGGGGCCAGCGGCCACATCCATCGCGCAGTACTCAAGAACAGCGGCGAAGCGATTGCCATCAAAGTATTCAAGGCGGCGTTCACCAGCGATGGCACGCCGCAGTCGGAGCTCGCCGCAGGTCTGGCTGCAACCGGCCACCCGAACCTGCTTGCACCACTGGCGATGGTTGCAGGCCATCCGGAAGGCCGCTTGGCGGTGGCGATGCCCTTGCTCCCTCCGGTTTACGTCAACCTGGCCGGCCCGCCCAGCCTCGTCAGCTGCACACGCGATGTCTATGCAGCGGACACACGCTTTATGCCCGCCATCGCCGAACGCCTGCTTGACTGCATTCGCGCAGCGCTTACCCATCTGCATGCGCACGACGTGCTGCATGGCGATGTGTATGCCCACAACATCCTGTGGAATCCGGCCACTGGCGAGGCGGTACTGAGCGACTTCGGCGCAGCGCTGTTGAGCAGCTCGTTGCCACAAGCAGATCGCACGCGGCTGCAGGCAATCGAGTGGCGCGCCTTCGCTCACCTTGAGAATGAGATCCGCGCGCGGACCGACAACTGACAGCAGACCTTGCCTGCCACTTGCATGCCTCCCCGGCGCGTATGAACTCGCACACAAGCACTCGACATACGTGGGCCGATGAGAAATCGCAGAAAACAAAAAAGCCCTGATTTCTCAGGGCTTTCTGCTTACTACTTGGAGGCCTGGGTCGGAATCGAACCGGCGTACGCGGATTTGCAATCCGCTGCATAACCACTCTGCTACCAGGCCAAACTATTGCACCGCCGAAGCACTACACCGCCTCGACATGAAAAGACCCCGCTGTGGGGGCCCTTTCCGATTTGGAGCGGGAAACGAGACTCGAACTCGCGACCTCAACCTTGGCAAGGTTGCGCTCTACCAACTGAGCTATTCCCGCGGTGTGGGCGAATCATACAGACTTCGGCAGGGGCGCGCCAGCGCTTTTTAACAATTCCTTTCACATGGCTTGTTTTGCTGCCTGCAAGTGATCTGCGACACCTGTAGAGGCCAGGCCATGGTGCGGGTGTGCGGGGGGGGGGGGCCCCAGCCGGGCCAGGCGCCGGGCC